>CAZPPK010000103.1:0-10646 GCA_964588415.1 uncultured Lentimicrobiaceae bacterium | reverse complement strand
TCAAGACTCTCATGCCAAGGACCAGATTATCACCATGATGTCTGATTTTATTGGGATTATCGTAATTAACCTTAAATCATCTATCTACCAGGCCCGTCATTGCGAGACGCCTTAGCGGCGAAGCAATCGCATAATTAAGTAAGTCATGATAAATCAATGAGATAGCTTCTTCTTCCCGAAAGTCTTCGGAATTCATCGCTATGACGTCTGGTTTTTCAAGAACTTTATGGTTAATTAATCAAAAACTATCTTGTTAATCTCATCGTCTTCACGAGAAGACACAACAGATAGGAAACAAGGAATCCGGAAGAAAAGCCTTTCATTTTTCATTCCTTTCGATGTTTATCCTGTTCCAAAATATCCTTAAAGCCATCTTTTCCCGTGACTTTAATTTTCCTGTTAATATTTCACATTTTCTCCCGAAATCGTTTCCATATCCACTACTTTTTTTCATTTAAGCATATCCTTAATATCTTGATTATTAAAAAAGTAAAAATAAATCATCTTTACAATAACTACATTTTTACTACCGCAAAATAATTTCTAAATTTTCCGGCTTACTTTTGAAAAAATTCAAAATGCACTGGGCATTATAAACCATGGTTGATTTCACGAAAGGCTTTTTGTCTTTTAATCTATCTCAGTGGAAAAATCTGGCAAAATATTCAAGCAGGTTTTAAAATGGCAAAGCCCGGAAAAAAGTTGAACGAAAATTACATCTTATGAATTAAATTTTACATCTCACCATGTTTAGACAACCTTTCATCCCTTCGGGAAAATCCATGTTCTGTGCAAACTCCCCACCTTAGGTCGGAAAGAGCAGATTCTTTTTTCATTTTTTATGCAATCGATATAGGAAACAAATAACATGTAACACATTAAAACTTAATCACAATGGGATATTTAAAAAAAAGGCTATACGGCATATTAATATTATGCAGTGTACTTATCACATCAAACGTGGTTGCTCAACAACAAAACAAACCAGTCAAAGGTACTGTTGTTGATATTAAGGGAGCGCCTCTTATCGGTGTTTCTATTACTGTAAAAGGAACCACTTTAGGCATAACAACAGATATGAACGGAAATTTTTCTTTATCTGCAGGTGTAAGCAATCCAGTACTGGAAATATCGTATGTGGGTTTTGCTTCCCGTGAAGTGAAGGTAACCGATTCCAAACCCATCAGGATTGTCTTGACTGAAAGCATAAAGGCACTCGATGAAGTGGTTGTCGTGGGTTACGGCAGCCAGCACAGAAAAGACCTGACAGGCGCCATTTCCGTGGTTAAACCCAAAGACCTGACATCCATTCCGGTTGCTACAGTAGGAGATGCTTTGGAAGGCAAAGCTGCCGGCGTTCAGATTATTTCTTCCGGCGTACCTGGTAATGATCCTACCTTTCTTATCCGCGGTGTCGGAACCGTTAATGATGCATCACCTTTGTTTGTCATCAACGGCGTTCCCGTTTCCAGCGGTCTCGGAGAACTGAACGTCAATGATATTCAGTCCATCCAGATTCTTAAAGACGCTTCCGCTACCGCTATTTACGGTTCAAGAGGCGCCAACGGCGTTATCATCGTAACCACAAAACATGGGGAAGCCGGGAAGCCAAGTATTGATGTGAATTACTATTTCGGATTGCAGTCGGCTGCTAAAATGATTCCCATGCTTAACGGGGAACAGTTTGCAAAACTGGACAACGAAATGATGGCCAATGCCGGCATGGCACAAAATCCGGCTTACGCCAATCCGGCATCTTTTAGAAAAGGAACCGACTGGCTGGGCGCCATGTTCAGAGTTGCCCCCGAGCATAATTTATCCCTTTCCTATTCCGGCGGAAGCAAGAAGTCAGATTATTACGTATCGGTGAATTACATCGACCAGAAAGGTATTGTTATCAATACCGGCTACAAAAAGCTCACCCTTCAGTTAAACTCGAATACCCAGGTTAGAAAGAATCTGAAATTCGGCAATGCGATTACTTTGAGCTACAATCGTAATACCAGCGGAGATTATAATATTCAAAACGCCATTTTGGCTTTGCCTACACGGCCTATTTATGCAAATGACGGAACCTATTCGGGTCCCGGCGGGCAATCGATCTGGTACGGCAATATTGTGAACCCGGTCGGTATGGCAAAGACAGTGGACAACTCTACAGACGGTTACAATATTATCGGGTCGATTTATGGCGAGCTGGATATTATCTCCGGTTTAAAACTGAAGTCCACGGTGGGCCTACAGGCTAATTTTTGGAGTACACGGAGTTGGGCACCCAAATATCAGTGGGGCACCAGCTCAAATCCCAATTCCTATCTTGCCGAACAGTACAACAGGAGTATTACCTGGAACTGGGATAATACTCTTACCTATACTAAAGAATTTGGAAAACATCACGTTACAGCGATGATTGGAACAAGTGCCCAAGAAAATAACTATCATTTTCTAAGTGGTTCTGTTCAGGGTTTTCCAAGTGATCTTACACAGCAAATGACCAATGGTACCAGTAACCCGACCGTAGGAGGCGATGCAAGCAGTTGGTCATTGTTATCTTACATGGGACGAATAAATTATAATTATGCGGACAAGTACCTTGTTACAGCTACTTTACGTCGTGACGGATCTTCCCGCTTTGGTAGCGGAAATAAGTGGGGTTTGTTCCCTTCAGTATCGGCAGCATGGCGTATCTCAAAGGAAGATTTCTTTAAGAACGTAAGTTTTGTCAACGATCTTAAGTTACGTGCAGGCTTCGGTATTACTGGTAATCAGAACATTGGTAATTATTCATTTGCCACAGCCCTGCAGACTTATGCATACAATTTCAATAATACGCTGGTATCGGCAGTTGTTCCTGACGTTATGCCGAATCCCAATGTGCAGTGGGAAGAACAGAAGCAGGCAGATATCGGTATTGATGCTTCCCTTTTTAATGGCAGGATCAACCTGACCATTGACGGGTATATTAAAAACACCGACAAAATGCTGGTTCCTATGGCCGTGCCCATTACAACGGGTTATTCAGATGTGACCGTTCCATCCATCAATGCCGGGAAAATGCAAAATAAAGGAGTGGAACTGTCGATCACGACTAACAACATGACCGGTAAATTCAAATGGACTTCCTCTTTCAATATTTCCTACAACAAAAACAAAGTGGTCAGCATCAACGATACGGTTCCGATGCCAACCGGAAGCATTGGCCTTAATTACTATCTGGCATTGATCCAGGCAGGAATACCCATTAATGAGTTTTATGGATACGTAACTGACGGTCTCTTTCAAACCCAGGCTGATGTCAACAATCATGCCTTACAAACGCCGGGCAATGACCCCTATAACCGTACATCTCCGGGAGATATCCGGTACAAAGATCTTAACAACGACGGGGTCATCAATGACAAGGACCGTACCTATCTGGGAAGCCCGAACCCAACTTTCATTTTCTCACTGAATAATAATTTTTCATATAAAGGATTTGGCTTAAGCGTTTTCCTTCAGGGAGTGGCAGGAAATAAAATCCTGAATGCAAATCGGTTATACGACGAATGTATGTACACATCCTTTAACCAGACAACGGCTGTTTTAGGCCGCTGGACAGGTCTTGGAACAAGCAATTCAATGCCCCGTGCCGTTTACAATGATCCGAACAACAATTCACGTCCATCCAACAGATATATCGAAAACGGTTCTTATCTGAGAATAAAGAACGTAACATTTAGCTATACTATCCCGCAAAAGGTCTTAAAGTCTTTATGGCTGTCATCAGCCCGCGTTTATGTTTCGGCTGAAAACCTATACACGTTCACAAAATATTCAGGTTTTGATCCTGAAGTGGGAGCAACAGGGATAGACAACAGCGTTTACCCGGTTTACCGCACCATAAGTGTGGGAATTAATCTTGGTCTTTAATTTATTAAATACGAATTTACTATGAAAAAGATATTTTATTTATCCATCTTTATTTTGGCTGTTGCAGTAACAGGCTGCCAAAAGGATTTCCTGACCAAAGCACCGGAAGACTCTATTAATACTGCCAATTTTTATAAAACAAAAACCGATGCAATTAATGCCATCAACGGTGCCTACCAGCCTTTACAATGGCCTAAACTTTACAACATGCGTATGTGGACTTCTGATATTTTTGCAGGCAACAGTGTAGTAGGTGCAGGTGGTGGAACTGACGGAATTGAAACACAGGCAGAAGCCAATTTCATTACTGCACCTGATAACGCCGGTGTTCTCGACTTATGGCGTGGCCCGTGGCCGGGAATTCTGCGTTGTAATCTGGTATTGGCAAAGGTTCCTGCTATAGATTTCGACCAAGCTACCAAGAACCGCATTTTAGGAGAAGCTCATTTTCTCCGTGGTTTATATTATTTCATCCTCGTGCGTTATTTCGGTGGAGTGCCGTTGGTTTTAAAACCTGTTAACCCGGGTGATGACCTTCGTCCATCGCGTGTTACTGCAGCAGCAGTTTACGATCAGATTATTTCTGATTTCTCCCAGGCCATCAAGTTGCTTCCGACAAAATCGTCCTACACAGGTTCTGATGTTGGGCGCGCATCAAAAGGTGCTGCTGAAGGGATGCTTGCCAAAGTGATGCTGACACTTGGAAACTGGCAGCGCGTGGTAACACTCAGCGACTCGGTAAAAGCATTGGGTTATGCACTGGATGCAAATTATGCCGATAATTTCAATCCGGCTACTAAAAACTCCAAAGAGTCCCTTTTTGAAATTCAGTACACAGGAAGTACAGCCTACAGTTTCTGGTCAAATCAAAACCAGGCATCATGGACAAGCATCTTCATGGGACCGCGCGGTTCCAATATGGTTGCCGGCGGTGGCTGGGGATGGAACCAGCCTACCAAGGAGTTTGTAGATTCTTACGAACCCGGCGACAAACGTAAAGCTGTTACAATACTCTACAACGGTTGTCCTCAATTCAACGGGATGGATTATGACAGTACCTGGTCCACTACAGGATACAGCGTTCGTAAATTTCTGCAACCCCCCTCAGTTGCTTCGTCATACGACGACAGCCCTGAAGACTTCCCGGTTTTGCGTTACGCAGATGTTCTTTTAATGAAGTCTGAAGCGCTTAATGAAATGAGTCAGACAACTGATGCAGAAGAGCCCTTGAACGAGGTTCGCGCCCGTGCAGGTTTACCAGCTGTTCACGGACTTTCACAAAGCGATATGAAGAAAAAGATCCTGCATGAACGCCGTATGGAACTGGCTTTCGAAGGCCAGCGCTGGTTTGATTTGATCAGGGTGGACAATGGTCAATACGGTATTAATTTTCTGCATTCTATCGGAAGATTGAACATGAGCAGCAAATACCTGGTGATGCCGATCCCTCAGGTTGACATCGACGCAAATCCGAATCTGGCTCAAAACCCTGGTTATTGATAAATCATCATCTAAAACATTTAAAAAAATGAAAAAACAGAATATAATCCGCAATTGCTCCAAACATTTGCCTTTGAATTTTGTATCCGGTTTTCGCATTATTTCATTGCTCATTGCTGTGACGATGATTGCATCATGCCAACCGGATAAACTGCTTGTACCTTCCACTCCGGCAGGCCCGTTGGCTATTTCCGCATCTTCGGACAATGTTGTATTGGTTCAGAAATCAGACAATGCCAATGCAACCACACTGACATTGAACTGGACAACCGGAACCAATCACGGTACCGGATCTTCCATTTCTTATGTACTGCAAATAGATAAGAAAGGAAATAATTATGCTTCTGCCCTGCAGTATAACATGGGAAAAGGTGTGTACTCGAAAAGTTTTACGGTTTCTGAATTAAATGATTTATTACTCAACCACTGGAAAATCCAGGCAGGAGCTGTTGCTCAGCTTGAAGCCCGGGTTGTGGATACCGTTTATTCCGACACAAGAGTAAATGACGTTTCTGATCCGGTAAACATTAATGCGACGCCTTTTCAACCGGTAAGCAAAACTTTGTACCTGATTGGTGATGCTACATCAAACGGCTGGGATGCTACTAAAGCTATCCCAATGTTTCCCACAAAAACCGACCCGACAACTTTTGCTTACAGAGGTTTTTTCAATCCGGGAAACTTTGAATTTATTACCACTTCAGGAAAGATGCTTCCCGCTTATATTCAGGGTGCAGATTCCACAAAGCTTGTTTACCGCACAGACAGTACGCAGGTTGACAATCAGTTTACCATCAAAACATCGGGTGTTTACAGTGTCGTGGTGAGTTTGCTGGATCTTTCCGCGAAAATTAATAAAGTGGGCCTTCCTGCTTACGATTCTCTCTTTATCGTAGGTGATGCGTCACCCAACGGATGGGATATTGCCAACGCAACACCTTTGGTACAGGATAGCGCGAACCCGTTTATTTTCACTTACCAGGGTGTACTAAATGCCGGAAATTTCAAATTCCCTGTAAACCGCAACACCGATTGGGGTCAGGATATGTACATGATGGCTAGTGACTCTACCATGTATTTGCACCACGGAGGTGCCTCCGATGATAATAAATGGACCATTGATAAAAAGGGATATTACACGTTGACACTGAATTTGATGGATAATACCATCAAAATCGACCGGACGGAACTGTATATCGTTGGTGATGCTACCCCGATTGGCTGGAGTATTGATAAGGCCATCGCATTGACCGAAGATCCCACCAATGGCTGTATCTTCACCTATACCGGTCCCATGGTGGCAGGGCAATTCAAATTCCCTGTAAACCGTGATACCGACTGGGGCCAGGATATGTACATGATGGTAAACGACACTACCATGTACCGTCATGTGGGTGGTGCACCAGACGATAATAAGTGGACCATCACTGATCCGGGAAATTATGTTATTACTGCCAACATTGAAACATTGAAATTAAGTGTCAAAAAACAATAACGTGTAAGAAGAGTGTAAAGAGGATTGTCTCAAGGAGCCAGAAGTCAGAAGATGTTTAAAACCGTCTTACAATCGCCTGCCGGTTTATCTGCCACAGGCATGACAGGCAGGTCTGAACTCGTACCTTTGAGACAATCCTCTTTAGTTACTTTTCTTACTAAAAAAAATATCTATGAAACGTTTTGCGTTTATATTGCTCCTCTTTACATTTTTATTTCTGACCTCCTCGTGTAGCAAAGGAAATAACAATGCCCCTGCGCCCCTGCCCACCACGGTTACCAGCGTAAAAATAAGTACGGATAAGGCCAGCTATCTGCCAGGAAGCACTGTGACTTTTAAAATTGACAAAGCACTTCCCGCCACAGCTAAAGTCAGATACCGTCATCTTTCGGAAGTCATTGCTGAGAATGCGATAAGTGGCACAAGCTGGCAATGGCAGGCGCCATCCACTGATTTTACAGGCTACATGGTAGATATTTATGATGTGGTGAATGGAAAGAAAGTGATTTATGGCAGCATCGGGGTAGATGTCTCTTCGAACTGGTCCCGTTTTCCGCGTTACGGATTTCTGTCGTCGTACCCTAAAATGTCAACAGATGCCATTGATTTCGTTATCAACAACTTAAACCGGTACCATATCAACGGCCTTCAGTTTTACGATTGGGAATATGAACATCAACAACCGCTTGCAGGAACTACTGATCATCCCGACAGTGTCTGGCAGGAAATTGCCAACCGGAATGTTTATCTGACGACGGTGAAAGGGTACATTGCTGCAGCTCACGCCTGCAATATGAAAGCCATGTCCTATAATCTGGCCTACGGTGCCTTAAGTGATGCCCAGACAGATGGCGTTTCTGATCAGTGGTATCTCTATACCGACAAGAATCATGTCAACAAAAAAGTCTTTAAGCTGGATCCTGGGATGTTCAAAAGCTACATCTGGGTACTGGATCCTTCCAATCCTGTCTGGCAACAATATATTGCCGGGAAGACCAATGACATGTATAAAGTCTTTGATTTTGACGGTTATCACATTGACCAATTGGGAGATCAGGGCACGGTTTATAATTATTCCGGACAACAGGTAAATTTATCTTCCAGTTTCGAAAGCTTTATCAAGGCCATGAAAACCTACAGCCCCGACAAAGACCTGGTAATGAATGCTGTCAATCAGTTCGGACAGCAGAATATTGCCGCTTCACCTGTGGATTTTCTATACACCGAAGTGTGGGGACCCAACGACGGTTATAAGGACCTTGCCACCATTATTGAGAATAATGACAGCTACAGTAACAATGCCAAAAAAACTGTGCTGACAGCTTACATGGACTATAACCTGGCCAATAATCCGGGATATTTCAACACGCCCGGTGTCATCATGACCGATGCGGTGATATTTGCCTTTGGCGGTGATCATCTGGAACTTGGAGAGCACATGCTGGGCAAGGAATACTTTCCGAATGACAACCTCAAAATGAAAGGCGACCTGCGTGATGCCATGGTGCGCTATTATGATTTTCTGGTAGCCTACGAAAACCTGCTGCGCGACGGAGGAACGTTTAATGATCCATCCCTTACAAGCACGGACGGGAAAATATCTATTAATCAATGGCCCCCGCAAATGGGCAGCGTTGCCGTTACCGGCTGTGACCTGGGAAACACACAGGTGATCCACCTGCTGAATTTCGCCAGTGCCAACAGCCTGGCATGGCGCGATACCAATGGAACTCAAGCAGCGCCCAACACGTTCACCAATGTAAAACTGTCACTTCAAACATCAAAAGCTGTGAAAAAAGTGTGGGTTGCCTCTCCGGATTATGAGGATGGCACACCGCAGACGCTAGACTTCACTCAAACAGGAGGCAGTATTTCATTTACGCTGCCCAGCCTGAAGTATTGGGATATGTTAGTGGTGGAATACTAAATTAATTGAGATTTAGATTTGTAATTCCTTAAGGAGCTTTTTAGAGGGTTTAAGTGTGAAATTTCCTATAGATGTGAGAGATTTCACTCTTTTTATTTTTAATTCTTCATCTTTTGACTTTGTTGGGGGTGCGAAAAAAAAGTATTTCTTAAAGCGTTACATTTTTTACCAACTTCATTTTTAATAGCCAAAGGTTCGGATTTTGGTTTCGTTGTTTTGTGGTGGTTACTTTCCAATACAAAATTTGCCAAAAATGTTCCCAAGTATTTCATCCGTAGTCACTTCACCAGTGATTGAGCCCAGATAATAAAGTGCCTGCCGGATGTCGATGGCGATAAGGTCGGTAGGAATGTTTTTATGGAATCCGGCTTCGATACTATCAATGCTTTCAAGTGCTTTGGAAACCGCTTCAAAATGACGTGAGTTATTTACCAATATTTCATCGCTGAGGCTGTCATTTTTTACATGGTTCACCAGGGTTTCGGCCAAAAGATGAATATTTTCTTTCCTTTTGGCTGAAACAAACACAGTTTCAAGCTCCAGAAATTCCTTAAAGTGTGCCGGAATCTCAGCAAGCTTATCAATCTTATTGGCGACCAAAATGAAATGTCTCGTTTCGTCACTGATATAAGTCTTGAATTCTTCTAAAATTTCTTCAATGCCTTGTTTGTCTTCTTCACTAATATCGCAAACATATAAAATTACCGATGCACGATTAATTTTATCGTAAGTGATTTCAATCCCTTTACTTTCGATTTTATCGTCAGAAAGCCGAAGGCCTGCAGTATCTATAAAACGGAACGTGTATCCTTCAAGGGCAATGGTATCTTCGATGGCGTCGCGTGTGGTACCGGGAATTTCGGAAACAATAGCTTTTTCTTCATTCAGCAAAGCGTTCAGTAAAGTAGATTTTCCTGTATTTGGTTTTCCTACAATGGCTACCGGGATTCCTTTTTTCAGCACATTGCCCATCCTGAAAGAGCTTTTCAGCCGTTGGAGTTCATCTTTTATCTCATGAACTAATTCCAAAAACCGGCTTCTGTCAGCGAACTCGACATCTTCTTCGCTGAAATCCAGTTCCAACTCAATGAGCGATGCAAAATCCACCATTTTTTTCCTCAGATCTGTTATCTTTCGAGAGAATCCTCCCCGCATTTGCTGAATCGCCATTTTGTGAGCACTGATAGATTCTGAAGCAATCAGGTCTGCAACTGCTTCTGCCTGTGAAAGGTCCATCCTTCCATTGAGAAATGCACGCAGGGTAAATTCACCGGGTTTGGCCATTCTGGCCCCTTTTTCAATCAGCAGCCGTATCATTTCCGACTGGATAAATTCAGAACCGTGGCAGGAAATCTCTACTACATCTTCACCGGTATAGGAATGCGGCGCTTTAAAATAAGTAACCAGCACTTCATCTAACAAGTTGTCATTGTCGTAGATCTGACCAAAATATTGATATCTGTTTTTGACATTTTTTGAGGAAAGCTTTCGGCTTGAATCCTTAAAAATTCCTAATAATATCGAAAGGCTATTTGGGCCTGATAGTCTGATAATTGCAATAGCGCCCATGCCTGGTGGCGTTGAGGGTGCACAGATGGTGCCAGTGTTGTAAGTACTTGAATGATAGTGGGACATAGGTTAATTTAAAATGATTAATAAATAACAAAAATACTCAAGAATTATCAATTCTTTACAAAAAACCTTTTACCTTTGGCACTTCTTTCTATAGATCAAATAAAATTTTATTCAATGAGTGTTTTAGTAAATAAAGATTCAAAAGTTATCGTTCAGGGATTTACCGGAAGCGAAGGAACT
>CAZPPK010000102.1:0-10804 GCA_964588415.1 uncultured Lentimicrobiaceae bacterium | reverse complement strand
CACCGCCTTTATATTCTTCAAAAGAAAATGATGAAATTTTCTTTGTAAAGGGTTGTAAAACTTCCATTGCAATTTTCTTTGCAAGAGTTCCTTTGGGCAATCGTTCCAAAGGGTTTATTTCTGCAAAATCTTCTAACTTATATTCCTTCCACTCACTCATCACCACCACCGTTTTTTTCTGTCTGTGCAGAATCGCCCGCAGACAGGTCGTCCAACATCTTAACAGAGGTCCTGCACCAATATTTTCATCTGCTGTATAGCAATTTGATTAAGCCTTGTAAGTCTTTCGCTTTGCTTTAACCCTTCGTTAATAAAAACAGTATTCAGGTTTTCGAGATTCACCAGACAAACCAATTGGGTAACATTAGCATAATCACGGATATTTCCTTTTTTATCAGGGTTTTCGTCCCGCCACTCTTTAGCAGTTTTACCAAACAGAGCCATATTTAAAACATCGGCTTCGTTGGCATAAACAATACCTGTCTGTTTCGAGTTTAAATTTTCAGGTATTAAATTCTCTTCCGTAGGACTCATCATGGCATAAATACGAATCTTCAACGATCCCTGCTTCTGTAGGCTGTCCATGAGCAAAATATCATCTTTATCAAGCCCGGTATTGGTAACCGTAGTCAATCCCTGGGCAAAGAAAGCAGTTTTTCTGTGCTTCCAGCAAAGCTTTGGTTTTTTCTTCTTTGCTCAGTACCGGAATAAATGAAATCATCCGTTCCGCGGCATTGTCGATCAGCACGCCTGTAGGCTGACCGTTTTCAAGTACTACTTCTCCCCCGTCAATGTTGGTTTTCGCTGTGATTCCGGCAACTTTCAGCGCTTTTGAGTTGGCCAAAACAGCGTGTCCGTCAATGCGGGTCAGCACCACGGGATGATTGGGAAACAGGACATCCAGTTTGGCTTTGGTGGGATAAGCTTCATTATTCCAGTCGTTCTGGTCCCAGCCCCTACCCAGTATCCATTCCGAAGGGAATTGTTTTTGGTGATAGGCAACCACTTTCAATACGTCATCAAAGGATTTTGTCTCCACCAGATCTCCCCAGCGCAACAATCCTGTGCCGTAAAACAAAAAATGGCTGTGCCCGTCGTTGAAACCGAGATAAACAGCATGGCCTTCAGCATCAATATTTTCGGTTGCATCATAATGATCCAGGATATCCTTTTCAGAACCGACGGCAATAAATTTACCGTCTTTCACCGCAAAGGTAGTGGACATGTCAAATTTGGGATTCACAGTATAAATGCTGGCATGATGGACAATCAGGTCAGCAGGCTCTTTATATTGACAGGAAGTAAAAACCATAACACTGAAAATTAATAAGGTTAAGGATGTTAAGAGTTTTTCATGATCAAAGGTTTTGTTCTCAATTATTGATAAGAGCAAAAAACAACAGATTGCTGGTAAAATCAAATATGCTTGTGAGATTGTCTGCCGGCAGCCACCATTCTTCGCTTCTGGCAGATCGCAATGAACGCATTTCTCATTTTTCAAAGGACTCAAAAATTGCCAGTTATCTTTCTTTCAAAATCTCCTCGATGGTAGCAAACCGTTTCAAAACTTCACCTTCTTTGTATTGAACAAAGGTTCCGTTCTCAAAAGTAAAATAAAAATCATCCGGTTGTTTATCAGTTATATTGGTTACCTGCCAGCCTTTTCTCATCAGTGCTTTTTTCAGCCAGCGCGTGGGTGCGCCAGCCTGTTTTATATAGATCTTTTTCCCGGAAACAGGCTTACTCACACCAAAACGACCTTTTGATACATCGAAGCGAACATCCTGGCGATCAAAATAGTTGTTGATGGAACCCTGCCACACCATATCTTCAGGAATCCCTGTTTTAAAAGGTTTTTCACGATTGATTAACCAGAGATAATCGGCATAATCCAGGGCAATTTCAATATCGTGGGTGGTCATCAGAATACCTTTTTGATGTTCTCTTGCAAAAAAGGAAAGCCATTCCATAATCTCTATTTTCCCGGGGGAATCTACAAACGCCACCGGTTCATCCAGGAATAGAAAAGGAGTATCCTGAGCCAAAGCCCTAGCCAGAAGCATTTTCTGCTTTTCGCCGTCACTCAAGGTTTCAAATACTTTCTCTTTCAGTGAAGAAACACCTAACATCTCCAGCGTGTTCTCTATGGTTTCAACATCCTTCCGGTTTAACCGCCCCCAGAATGAAGCATAAGGAAACCTTCCCATGCTTACCACTTCATAAGCCGTGAGAAAACGATCAGAAAAACGGTCGGTCAAAACCACGGCAAGTTGCTTTGACAAAGCGCGCAGCGAAATATATTCCAGGGATTTCCCTGAGTAAGAAATTCTTCCTGACAAAGATTTTTGAAAACCGGATAAAGTACGCAGTAAAGTTGATTTTCCCGCTCCGTTTGGGCCCAAAAGACAGATCAATTGCCCGGGTTCCAGTCTGGCTGTAATGGCATTCTGCAAAACAAAAGTTTCCTTCTTTCCGGTTATGTAACCATTGGAAAGATTATCGATATGTAATACTGCAGATTCCAATTTTATCTGTTTAAAAGCCTAAAATGTTTTTAAATGTCTGTTTCTAAGCACCACCCAAATGATGACCGGTGCGCCCACCAGCGATGTAACCGAATTAATAGGTAGTGAAATGTCGTAACCCGGAAGCTTGGCTACCAGGTTGCAAAACAATGCCAGTGAAGCACCCATCAACACCGTTGCAGGGATTAAAACGCCGTGCTGTGAAGATTTAAAGAAACCCCTTGCCAGATGCGGAACAGCCAGTCCCAAAAATGCAATAGGTCCTGTAAAAGCCGTTCCAACTGCCACCAGCAGACCCGTTACAAGTATCAAAAACGTCTGAACTCGATTGGTACGGAATCCGATACTTTGAGCATAATGCGAACCCATCAGTAAAGCATTGAGCGGTTTCACAAAAAACAGCGTGGTTAACGTTCCTGCCACAGCGGTTGCCAATAAAAAGAGCGATTGCTGAAAGGTGGTTTTGGAAAAACTTCCCAATCCCCACAAAATATAAGTATGCAACTCATCGGAGCTGGTAAAATATTGCAACACACTAACTACCGCCGAAACAGCATATCCCACCATGATACCGATAATTAAAACTGTTATCACATTCCCTACCCGACCGGAAACATAAATAATAAGCGCAAGCACCAGCAAAGCACCAAAAAAAGCCGCCATCACAACTGTCAGGTTTCCCAGGAAAGGAAACTGTGCCATTTGAAATCCAAAAATACTTCCCGACATCACCACCAAGGCAACACCAAGACTGGCACCCGAACTAATACCCAATACCGAAGGTCCAGCCAGCGGGTTACGGAACAATGTCTGTAAAATTAGACCTGACAAGCTCAGGACAACTCCTGTTGAAAGGGCTGTAACTGCTTGTGGCAAACGATATTGGTTTACAATCACCATGGCTGCATTACCGGAACTTGGTTGATGAAACAAGGCGCTCAACACCTGCTTCCATCCCAACACCACAGAGCCAAACCAAAGGTTTGCAAAAAACAGCAACAACGACAATGACAGGAAAACAATAAACCAAAACCGGTGCCGGGTTGTAATTTGCATATTTTTATTTCAGCGTATAAATTTAAGGCAAAATCTTGTAATATTTGGGTTGATAGCCCGGAAGCAATTCAGGGTGGAATGCTTTGATAAAATCTGCCAGAACGGTTTGCGGTGCCAACGGACTGGTCTCGAAATAAGCCGTTTTTTCAGGATTGCAATAGATAATATGATGCTTTTGAAAGGCACTAAATTTTGTAAACAACTTATTTTCACCAGCCAATTCAGCATAAGAAGCCTTTACTCCAAAGGTTCCGGTAATCCGCCAGAAATCAGCATTTTGCGCTTTTTTAAAAACTGACTCAAAATTAAGTGGAAAACTGGATTGTTTTGGAACATCTTTCCAGAGATAATTACCGCCGGCATCTTTAAAGATTTTCGCAAAATAGCTGTCACCACCGGGCACATACCACTGTCCGTCGTAATATTTTCCCGAAAAAACTGTAGGCCTGTATTTGACGTTCTGAGTTAGCGCTTTCAACTTTAAGTACTGCGTTTTTATCTTGTTAAAAATGCTGTCGGCCTGTTTTTCCCTCCCGAAAAATGCAGCCGTAAATTTGATCCACTCTGCCCTTCCCAGCGGTTCAGGTTCCATATAATCCATAAAAGGAATGGCCGGAATAGATGACAAAATCACTGGTATTTTCTGTGCAGAATTGAAAGGGGAATAAAACAAAGCGTGCGGCTGCATTTCTATGATCTTCTCAATAAAAAAGTCGCCGTTTTGGGCAAGTTCCACTACTTTATGTTCTGCGTATCTTTTTAGAATCTCTTTGTCTTTCAAATACTTAATGTCTGAAACCCCCATCACGTTGTCGAGAAGTCCCAATTTTCGCATGGCATCCAACTGTGTGGCAGAGAAAATAGCCACTTTATTCATTGGAACGTGTATTTGGCCCTTTTGAGCTTTCCCTTTCGTTAGTTCGAAAGAAGCCAACAGTTTTCCCTTTTCCCAGGGATTGTAAACAACAACTTTTGTGTAATCAGGATAATGAAAAATGGCAAAACCTTTCGCAAATTCAACGGAATTTACTGTTTTGTTATCAATGAGGACACCATGTTTTCCTGAATTCGAATGACAACCGCCCAAGAAAACGGTCATCAGAACCATCAAACCCAGTAAGGGTAACTTTTTTACGCATTGTTTCATGGATGTTATCCTTCCCTTTTTTCAAGTTGGTTGCGCGTTTTTCTTTTCTCAAGAAGATACCATCCCACGATGCCGATCACCACCAAAACCGGAGAGATCAATTCAGCCTGGGTGATGTGATGGCCAAAAATATTGTAGGTATGATCCACACGGATATGTTCAATGAAAAACCGTTCTACCCCGTTAAATATCAAATAAATAAAAAAAAGTACGCCAGGCGTTTTGATCTTCTTACGGATGGACCACAGGATCACAAAAATAATGACCGCCATGGTAGTTTCGTAAATTGGAGTCGGGAAAACACCCTGAGGCAACTGCATGCAATGAGGCCCGAAACATCCAGGAATAGTAACACCTTCGTTGATGATGTTGTGAGGATAATTATAAGACCAAAGCCAATTGGGAAGGAAACTTAGCCAATGTGGTTTTGTAAAAGTATTTACGATGCCCCAGTCACCGTCACCCGCCACCTGACATCCGATACGGCCAATGCCGTAACCCAGGATCAATCCGGGTGCAACGCTGTCTGCCAGATGCTTCCATGGAATATGATGCTTTTCTCCGTACCAGATCAAAGCGACAGCTGCGAATATCAAGCCACCATAAAAAGTGAGTCCGCTAAAAGAAAAAAGCGAACTCAACGGATGCGCCAGAAACGATTGCCAGTTTTCAAGCTGGTCGAAGATCTTAGCGCCGATAATGCCAAAAACAGCCGCAATAAACACCATGGTCCAGGTGCTTTGATGCGGATACACTTTGATAATTTTTTCCACAGGAGGGGTCAGCTTTGCTTTATCTTTTTGATACCAGATATAGGAAGTATAAAACGCAGCAAAAACCAAACCTATCCAGACAGAACCTTCGGCAGAAAACAAAAAGTCCTGCGGATCATTTACAAAACGGCTGTAATCAGAAATGGCAGCAGGAAGCTTGAAAGCGAGGTAAAAAGTGACAATGAAATTGATCACCAGTTCTGTTGCTGAAGCAGGTTCCCCTTCAAAAAAATTTCTTTCAGTAGTTTTTAAAAGGCCTTCGTTCTCCTTCCTTTTCAACTCAAGATAAAGCAGATAAGCGCCTGCCAGAAAAGCCAGCGACACAAAAAATCCGTAACTCATGATGGGAAGATTGATGTGTGTTCCAAACAAGCTGTTGATCAGATCACTGATCTTCGGATACATATTTCAAAATTTTAATAAGAATACAGAAACCTAAAATGCAAATTTACATTTATTCATGAACTCTGTGAGATGGATCAACAACAGTACTTCTATATTTTCTTTGCCTTGTTTTATGAGCCTTTACTGATTTCTTTTTGCTTATTTTTGCATTGAAACAATCCGTAATCCGATGCAGTCTCCGTTAGCAGAACAATTAAGGCCCAGAAACCTGGATGAATTCATTGGTCAGGAGAAATTGGTGGGCAAAGGAGGTATTCTGCAAAAAGCTATCGATTCGGGAAAAATCCCGTCCATGATCCTGTGGGGACCTCCCGGCGTCGGAAAAACTACGTTGGCCAACATTATTGCCAATAAGCTCAGTCTTTCTTTTTATACGCTGAACGCTGTAAGTGCAGGCGTAAAAGATGTGAGGAAAGTCATTGACTCCGCATCTTCTTTTCAGGGAAACGTTATTTTATTTATAGATGAAATCCACCGTTTCAGTAAATCTCAACAGGATTCACTGCTGCATGCAGTGGAAACCGGGATTCTTACCTTGATTGGCGCTACTACCGAGAATCCGTCTTTTGAAGTGATCTCTCCTCTGCTTTCGCGATGCCAGGTTTATATTTTAAGCTCACTGGATAAGAGCCACTTAAAGACATTGATTAAAAGAGGTGTAGAGCGATTATCAGAAGAATACAAAATTAAAATTGATGTTAAAGAAGATGAAGCGTTAATGCGGATTTCAGGTGGTGATGCTCGAAAACTTTACAACGCGCTGGAGTTGTTCGTGCAACAGCAAAAAGACAGATCAGGCACGCTGGTAATAGACAACGAAAGTATCAGCAAATCCATTCAGGAAAACCTTTTGGTTTACGATAAACAAGGGGAAATGCATTACGACATCATTTCCGCCTTCATTAAATCAATGCGCGGCAGCGACCCAAATGCAGCTGTTTATTGGCTTGCACGGATGGTGGCAGCCGGCGAGGACCCTAAATTCATTGCTCGACGAATGCTGATACTAGCTGCCGAGGATATCGGAAACGCCAATCCCAATGCATTGTTGCTCGCCAACAATTGCTTTGATGCCGTGAATAAGATCGGCTGGCCTGAAAGCCGTATTATTCTTTCACAAACTGCTATTTATCTTGCATCTTCACCGAAAAGCAATGCGGCTTACAAGGCAATTGATGGTGCCCTGGCTTTGGTTAAAAAAACTGGGAATCTTCCGGTGCCTTTGCATTTGAGAAATGCGCCTACCAAACTGATGAAAGAGATCGGGTATGGAAAAGATTACGGCTATGCACACAGCTATGAAGGAAATTTTGTAAATCAGGAATTTCTTCCGGAAGCCATTACAGGAACTATTCTTTACGATCCGGGGGAAAATCCGAGGGAACAGGACATCCGGCAGCGATTAAAAGCGCTTTGGCAAAAAAAATATCGTTACTGAGTCACCTTTTCTTTGAAGGCTACGATCTTGTAATTTTTCACGATTGGAACAACCTTACTTGAATTTAATTTAAAAGTAAGATTCATCAGTTCATTATCCAGCAAGTTTCTAAGGCGGTTTCTGTGGGAAGATTTATCAATGTAGGTAAGCACGTCCGATTTAGCTACATTCCACTGATCCATGGCCATTTTAGCAGAATCATTATCTGTTACAAACTGATATTTCTCCATCAGAATTTCTGAAAGTGCTCCGGCGAACAAAGAATCCTCCATGTTGACAGTATTTTTCCACCCTGCACAAAAGATGATTACGTTTTTATCGCTTTTATGGATCCATTCAGCCACAGCATTAAGATTCAAAAACGAACCAATGATCACTTCCGAAGCTCCGGCGGCCTTTTTGATGGCTTTGGTTCCGTTGGTAGTGGAATAAACGATTTCTTTCCCTTTGAAAATCGGCTTGAAAAAAGAAGTCGCCGAATTGTCTAGATCAGCGAACCGGACTTTTTTCCCACCCCGTTCAGCAGCCACTATATAACCTAGACGTTTGAAAAACCGGGCAAACCGGATTCGCTTTACAGGAATAATGGCTTTGACACCATAATCAAGTGCAGCACAAATTGATGTGGTAGCACGAAAAACATCCACAACCACCACCACATAAGGTTTCTTAGTAATAAAATTCGTAAATAGTCCGGGTGCCAGGATGACTTCAATGGTCTTTTCTTTCTCCATGACAGAAATTTCTGGTTATACTTTGAAAAATGGCGGAGGAGTAACAACTGCCCTGGCCAGTTTATTTCTAATTTTAATAAAGATTTCTGAACCTTCTTTCCAATAGGGTTTGTCAAGATAAGCCAACCCTATGCTTTCATGCGTCAATGGGGAACTGGTACCTGAAGTAACATGTCCGATCACATTTCCCTCTGCATCTGCAACTTCATAACCATGTCTGGGAATGGCTCTTTCTGCCATCACGAAGCCTTTCAAACGACGCGGCACGCCATTCTTTTTATGATCTTCAAACAACGCACGATCCAGAAAATTATTTCCATCCGTAAACTTGGTAATCCAACCCAATCCGGCAGCGATCGGTGATGTAGTATCGTCAATCTCATTCCCGTAAAGGCAAAATCCAGCTTCCAACCTCAGAGTATCGCGAGCTCCGAGGCCAATGGGTTTAATTCCGAATTCAGCTCCAGCTTCCAACACGGCAGCATAAACCTTTTCTGTAAATTCATTGGGCATATAAACTTCGCAGCCTCCTGACCCTGTGTAGCCTGTTGTAGAGAAAATAACATTCGGAACCCCGGCAAATTCAAGTACTTTGAAAGAATAATATTCCATGTCCATAACAGGTTCATAAGTCAGTTTCTGCATGGCCTTCAATGCCAGCGGTCCCTGGATGGCCAACTGGGAAAAAGCGTCAGACGCATTGGTAAGGTTGGCGTTTACACTGTTTTGGGCCACCACATGATTCCAGTCTTTTTCAATATTGGAAGCATTTACAACCAGTAAATACTTTTCTTTATTAAAACGATAAACCAGCAAATCGTCCACTATTCCCCCTTTTCCGTTAGGGAAACAACTGTACTGAACTTTTCCGTCGAAGAGGGCGGAGACTTCGTTGGTAGTGATTTTCTGCACCAGTTCAAAAGCATTAGGTCCTTCAACCCAAAATTCTCCCATGTGGGAAACATCAAAAACGCCGAGTTTGTGTCTAACAGTTTCATGCTCAACTGCAATTCCCTCAAATTGAACAGGCATATCAAAACCGGCAAATTCCACCATCTTCCCTCCCATCTGGCGGTGAATTTCATTCAAAGCTGTTTTTTTCATTATTTATCATTTATTGTCCTTAAAAAATGTACAAAAATAAGGATTCCTTTTGAGCTTTTAAACAGACATTCTAATTTAGAAGGATGGCCCGGTCTAAAAAGGTCTTGATTTGATTTTCAGTCACTTTTACCCCTTAATCCCCTAAAAGGGAAGTTGCTGAAAATCAGTGCACCCTTTAGGGGTGGGGTAAACACTGATTTTCATTATTTACACCAATTTACCTTTTTAGACCAGACTCAAGGATACAAAAGGAGATTCATTCCATACTTTTTTCAAAGAATTATTTTTTACTGGTTGTTAATAATTTGCGAGCCGAAATAAATAATATTATAGAGCCGAAGAATTCAGAATCTGATACCCAACAGGGCAATGCAGGCAACGTTTATTATCGCAATAATCCTTTTTCAGTCTGATCAAAGCCTGTGAATGGAGTGCACTTCCCGCTTTAACCCCTAGCGCAGTAAAATGGCGCGTAATCGTGTTGTTCTCAGCCGGCATTTCGCCAAGCCATTGAACCGCTTTTTCTTCCATGGTGCTATCATTTTTAAAACGACCATAAACAAAAGCATAAGGAACGATCATATTTATGAGGATCAAGTGTATGAATGAAAGCCCCATTTTCCTGATTTGCTTTTTGTTGGATTTCCCAAAACGATAATGATTTTGCCAATAAGAAGAAGGTTCGCAACGCAAAAATTCAACTACCCGTTTCAAATTATCTGCCGCTAAAATCTTATCTATCAGTCCGGAAGAGTGATAAAGCAAACCGGCAAATTGCGCTATCCGCAAGGTGGGAAAATTGTAAGGTCGCATTCTCATAAACTTCCAGGCATAAGCATTCATGGGAGCCATGTTGTATTTTGAAGAAAGGAAAAGATATTCTTTTCTGAGTTTTTTTGGATAATCTTCGTTGAGTGATCCGGTCAAAAAGCCTGCTTGCCCAAAAAGCAATGCTTCGAGTTGGAAAAGATCATTTTTATGTTTGAAAAGTATTGGAAGAGGCATTGAAAGTGCCAGTTGTTCAAAAGCTTCTGAGTTGGCTTTTAACCCGAAACTTTTCATCAGGCTTCTGTAAAATACTTCACGGAAGTCACCCTGTGATTGTTCAAGTTGCCTTTCAACAGTTTCAACCTTTTGTTCAAGTCTTTCCATAGAAAGCCGGTCCATGGCACTCAGCAGTTGAAAGTTTCCCATGTTGGAAATATCTGATGCACATGGTATCCAATTCGGAGAAAGTAGAAATCTCTGGTATTTTTCATAAAGAGATTCATTAAAATTTCCTTTTAATTCCAAGCAAGGTATGAGTTCCCCATTCTTTCGAAAGATAGTTTTATCATCTTCATAAACCACATGAAGTATGATGTTATTATAACTATCATCCATTTGATGGCCATGCCTGAACCAATCACTGCTTTTCAAATGAATTTCAATATTTCCGGCCCACCGTGTATCACCTAATTTTATACGGCAATCAAAAAAGTCGGGGCCGCTATCGCTATTTCTTGTTCCAGGCCTTTCAATCAGTAGAGAGAATCCGTCTGTTGTAGTAAGAGATTTACGTGGAAAATAATAGATCCATAGGTAATAAAGGAAATCTTCAGTCATAAGTTGTTGGTTTTTAA
>CAZPPK010000101.1:0-10994 GCA_964588415.1 uncultured Lentimicrobiaceae bacterium | reverse complement strand
ACTATTTAACCAAATCTATACTAATGTATTGATTGTGAGATCTCCGATCGGTTGAAACTCATTGATTCCGATGAATCGGGACATTGTGTCCATGAAATCTGAGTTTCACTAATAAACTACCCCGAGGCAGAGCCATCGAGGTATTAAAAGGAGTTTGCTTTGCAAACATTATTGTTTCCGACCCAGAGGGTCGGGGTATTAACCTATATCCCGCTGAAAAAGCGGGATTAGTTCAACTAACTATTTCGAATGCTCCGCTTATCGCGGATTTTCAAAATAGAGTTTCACTAATAAACCCGAAATCAGGGAGCCTGTAAACCTGTAAATGCCAGGCTCAAATCCCAAAGACGGCCCTGAATTTTACGATCATAAGAAATTGATGCTGACCGTATTTCCCTCTGATTCACAAGATACAGTCCACTTTTGTTTTCTATTTCAGGTGAAACAGCTGCAAATACAGGTGTTTGAGCGCCTTTTTCCAGACTGTTGCCGCCCATCCCCCAACCTGAATGCAATAATTTTGTATTGATAACGCCTGGATGAAGGCAATTAACGGTAACAGGGTTGCCGCTTAGCACCCGATTCAGTTTGTAAGTAAAGAGCACATTTTCAAGCTTTGATACAGCATAAGCATTGTACAAATCGAAATATTTTTCACCATTTAAGTTGCCAAAATCGATACTTCCCGACTGGACCATGGAACTGACATTGACAATCCTGGCACCGGGTATAGATTGAATTAAATCTAATAGCTGAATTGTTAAAGCAAATGGAGCCAAATGATTAACCATAAATGTACGTTCGAAACCGTTGCTTAAAATTACCCTTTCATTTTCAAAAACACCCGCATTGTTGATCAGGACATCCAGTTTTGAAAAACGGTTTTTAATATCAAGGGCCATTTTGGTAATACTTTCAAAATCAGTAAAATCAGCAACAACAAATTCCACTTCTGCGTTTCCAGAAAATGATCTTATTTCTTCAGTAGCTTCCTGGCTTCTTTGCTTGTTTCTTCCATGCACAATGACTTTATGCCCTTTTTGTGCCAGTTCGAGCGCTGTCTGTTTTCCAATTCCGTCGGTCGATCCCGTAACAAGAATGATCTTTGTTTCCATACATCAAACATTTTTTCAAAATTATAAAAATAGCGCTCAGCCAGTGGGAATTTGGCCTTTGATTCCAACGAAAAATCGTATTTTTGGTGCGTCAATTCATTCTGACCTTATTAGCTCATTATTTAATCATTAGAAAAAAGTATGCAACATTTTTCCGAACTTGATGATAAAACAACAGCCGTTATCCGTGGTTTAATTATGGATGGAACTAGAAAAGCCAATTCAGGACATCCGGGAGGCGCCATGTCTTCGACCGATATGGCATATGTTCTTTTCAAGTATCATTTGAATATTGATCCGGATGACAGCGAATGGATAAACCGTGACCGTTTTGTGCTCTCAGCAGGCCATGAAAGTATGCTTTTGTACTCCATCTTGCATTTACAGGGAAAAATTCCACTGGATGAGTTGAAAAAGTTCAGGCAACTGAACAGCTTAACGCCAGGGCATCCCGAGCACGGACTTACTTCAGGCGTGGACGCCACCACGGGACCGCTGGGACAAGGCTTTGGAATGGCTGTAGGAATGGCCATTGCGGAGCAGGCACTTGCCAGCCAGTTAGGACAAGATGTGCTTGACCATTACACGTACGCATTGGCCGGTGACGGAGATTTGCAGGAACCTGTTTCTTTGGGTGCAGCTGCCACAGCCGGGCATCTCGGGTTGGGGAAATTGATCGTGTTTTACGACAAGAACAATGCCCAGATCTCAGGAACCACAGAACGCGCCGACAGCACAGATTTTGCCAAGGTTTTTGATGGCTTTGGATGGCATGTCCAACAAATTGACGGACATGATTTTACTCAAATTGACAATGCTTTAGATCAGGCCAAAAAAGAAAAGAACAGGCCTTCCATCATTATCGGGCGCACAAAAATGGCCAAAGGTGCTGCCCATGTAGAAGGTGATTATCATACCCACGGCTCTCCACTTTCACCTGAAGAAATTGCAGCTACCAAAGAAAAGATCGGTTTGCCTGCTGATCAGTTCTTTTTTATTCCTGATGAAGTTTACAGCCATTTTCAATCCGCTTTTTCAGAAAAACGTAAGGCGTTGGCTGAATGGAAAGGAAAAGTAGCAAAAAAATCTAAAGAGGATACTTCTTTCGCTTCCCGCTTTGATGCCATTGCCAAGAATCAGTTAACCCCTGATTTTGAACTTCCCGTTTTTAAGTCAGGAGAAAATCAGGCTACGAGAGCTGCCTTTGGGAAAACACTCGCCTTTTTTGCGCAGCAAACACAAGCCATCATAGGAGGTTCCGCCGATCTGGAACCCTCCAATAATACAAAACCTTTTGCCAACATTTCAGGTGAATTCTCAAAAGAAAACAGAAGCGGAAGAAATATTGCCTTTGCCGTTCGGGAGTTTCCCATGGCAACAATTTTAAACGGAATTGCACTTCATGGCGGATTCAGGCCCTTCGGTGCTACTTTCATGGTATTTTCAGATTATGCTAAGCCAGCCATGCGTTTATCTGCTTTGCAGAAGCTTCCTGTTTTATATGTCTATACTCATGACTCTTTTTATGTTGGTGAAGACGGCCCCACGCATGAACCCATTGAGCAAATGAGCAGCCTGCGTGCGCTGCCAAATCATATTTTATTCCGGCCGGCAGAAGCCTGTGAAACAGCTATGGCTATGAAGATAGCTTATGAAATCAAAGACAGGCCTGTTTCATTGGCGTTGACAAGGCAGTCACTTCCTGTTTTGGAAACTGAAAACCTTTATGAAAAAGTAAAGAAAGGCGCCTATATTCTTCAGGGAAGTGAACAGGAAATCCCAGATATTATTCTGATTGCCACGGGCTCTGAAGTGCATCTTGCCCTTGCTGCCGCAAAACTAATCAAAGGGAAAAAAGTGCGGGTGGTTAGTATGCCTTCCATGGGATTGTTTGAAGAACAAAGTGATAAATATAAGAATACCGTGCTTCCTACCGAAGTTACTTACAGAGTCAGCGTGGAAGCAGGAAGTACTTTCGGATGGGGAAAATATGTGAGCTGCGGCTGGAGCTTCGGCATCGATCATTTCGGAGAATCGGCACCTGCCGGAGTCATGGAAACCGAATTCGGATTCACTCCTGAAAACCTTGCAAAAAAGATTGAAGAACGTTTACCTTAAAATTTAAGGACTATGAACAAAATCCAAATAGCACCATCCATTTTATCAGCCAACTTGCTTAGGTTGGAAGAACAGATAAAAATCATTGCTTCACAAGGAGCAGATTTCATTCATGTGGATGTCATGGACGGACATTTTGTTCCCAATCTGACTTTTGGCCCCAACATGGTCGCCGCTTTAAAACGCATTACCGATTTGCCTTTGGATGTGCACTTAATGATTGAAAACCCGGACCATAGCCTGGAACAATATGCAAAAGCAGGAGCATCGATTTTAACAGTTCATCAGGAAGCTTGTACCCATTTGCACCGAACCATTCAGGTGATTCACAGTTTAGGTATCATAGCCGGAGTTTCCCTGAATCCGGCCACATCGCTTTCCACGGTGGAAAATGTTATGGAGGACATTGATCTTTTGTTAATTATGACTGTAAATCCAGGTTTTGGGGCCCAAAAGTTTATTCATCAAAGTCTAACGAAAATCGCGGAAGCAAAAGAAATGATACGGGAAACAGGCAGAAAAATCTTTCTTGAAGTCGATGGAGGTGTAAATCCTGATACTGTTGAAGATATTGTTAAAAGTGGGGCAGGTGTGTTAGTTGCAGGAAATTCCATCTTCGGCCAGCAAGATATTGCGAAAGCATTTCATCAATTGAAAGAAAAAGCCGAAAATGCCGCCAAATAAGACTATTTTTAACTTATGAAAGCCTAACCCGGGGATCCAGAACAGCGTAAATAATATCCACTAAAATATTTATAATAATCAGTATTACTGATACAAACAAAACCACACCCATAATAACCGGCAAGTCATATTTCTCCAACGCATCCACCATAACCATCCCTATCCCTTTCCAGTCGAAAACATATTCCACAAAAACGGCTCCGGCCATCAACGAAGCAAACCAGCCGGTAATGGCTGTGATAACCGGATTCAGAGCATTTCGCATGGCATGGCGAAAAAGCACTTTAACGGGGCTCAGGCCTTTTGCATAAGCTGTTCGTATGTAATCCTGCGAAAGGACTTCCAACAACGAACTGCGCACCAGGCTTATCACAATTGCCAATGGCCGTATTCCAAGGGTAAGCGCCGGAAGAATCAAATTCTGAAGACTTAGGTAAACCTGACCTGTATAAGGATCGACAGAATAAAGGCTCCCGAACATTGACAAACCTGTGTATTTATGCCACACAAATCCAAAAAGCCACGCAATAAAAATGGCTGCAAAAAAAGAAGGTACAGACATCCCAAAGGATGAAAAAGCCATCATAAACCGGTCATAAGCGCTGTCCTTTTTCAAAGCAGCAGGAATTCCCAGCATAAAACCCAAAATCACAGCAAAAATTATGGATGTAACTGCGAGTAGTAAAGTTTTGGGGAATGCCTCTGCTATGATGGACGACACAGACCTTTTGCTTTGATATGACCTGCGCAAATAAGGGACTTTCAAGACCATTGCCCAATTATTAAATCTCACAAGGATATGAGAATCTGGATATTTCGCATTACTGTAATACCAATAACTATCCTGATCTTTAATATTGTGAAAGGAAAGTGGCGAAAGGTCATTTAAGAAATTGATGTACTGAATCATCATGGGCTTGTCTAATCCAAGGTCTTTTTTAATGGCTTCGACAGAAGCGATATCTGTTCTTTGTCCCATCAACATTCCCGAAGCATCACCCGGAAGTGCGTTGAACAAAACAAAGACTAAAGTGATTACGCCCCAAAGCACCAAAATACCATATAATAACCGTCTGATCAGATAGTTTCCCATAGCATTAATGTTCCGGTGAAACTAAATATTTCTGAACTTTTTCCGTATATGGGAAATCGTTATAATGCCATTTCTTTATAATTACGCCGTTTTTCATCAGCATCAGGCCAGGGTTGGAACGTATTATGGCTTTGAGCTCTGTTTCATCGGCAAGAAAAGCCGGGATTTTCAGATGGTATCTATTCTCAATCCTGGAAATTTCTGTCCAGTCTGAAGCGGTGATCAGAACCATTGAAATATTTTTTGACTTCAAATACGAGACTAAGGTTGAAGCCTCTTGAAAGCCCTTAACATTGCCCAGGTTCAGATTATAGGAAAATAAAATAAACTGAGTACCGGGGTTTTCAAAAATACTGGAAGCCTTATTGTTTCCCAGGCTGTCTTCCACCACAAGGTCATATTTTCTTTGAACACGGGAGTCGTCAACACGCTGGCCGACAAATTTCCATTTCGACATCCAGGTTGAATCTTTCCATGGGAAATTGGGGAAAAGAAATTCCTTAGTCTGTCCTGTAGCTTTATTTTGATAGGTGACATAGGCTTTTTCTTTATCCAGACCGATGGGCTTCATGTCTTCCCCTGTTTTCCAATTACGGAAATCTATCACCGGAAGGTGATTCAGATTGTAATTTATAAACCCCAGGAAAATAACGCCTGCAATCAAAAGAGAAAAGAATTGCGGGAAAAATCTGGGGGGCCTTGGAACGATCCTCCGGGCGTTGACGACAACAAAAATATTCAGGCTTATGAGAACAATATTTTTATAGAATGTCGCCCAGTTACTCAGTTTAATGGCGTCTCCAAAACAACCGCAATCAGGCACCATATTTCTCAGCGCATCAAAGAAAGTGAGCACCGTAAAAAAGGACAACATCAAAAGCATCAACCACATTGCCTTTTTAAAGAAAAGCTTGAAGAGAAATGCAATTCCCAAAAGAAATTCGGAAAGAATTACCACATACGACACCAGCAAGGTGTGTGGCATGAGAAAAGCCCAGCCAAAGTTAGAAAGGTAATCTTCAACTCTGTAAGAAGTTCCCAGCGGGTCAATTCCCTTTACGATTGCTGAAAAAATAAAGACCAGGCCCAGAAGTATTCTTGCGTATCTGAGCAAATAAAATAGTATGCCTTTGGGGTCATCCGTTTTCACCTTCAAGTGTTAATTTTATCAGGGCAAATATGGAATAATTGATAATATCGAAATAATTGGCATCCAGCCCTTCAGACACCAGGGTCTTGCCTTTGTTATTTTCTATCTGTTTGATCCTTAATAGTTTCATCAGAATAATATCGTCCAGGGAAGAGATACGCATGTTTCGCCAGGCTTCATCATAATCGTGGTTCTTATTCAGCATCAGATCCCGGGCCTCATAGATATATTTATTAAAAAGCTCAATGGCCTGCTCATTTTTGATATCATTTTCATTAGCCACTCCCAGCTCAAGCTGAATCAGTGCGGCACAGGAATAATTTACAATTCCTATAAACTCCGGCACCACACCTTCATCAATTTTTTGCACCCCTTTTCTTTGGATACTCCTGATCCGGTTTGCCTTGATATAGATCTGATCCGTCAGGCTTGAAGCTCGAAGTATGCGCCACGAAGCGCCATAGTCTTTTAATTTATATTCAAAAATGGTGCGACATTGGCTGATGACCGTCTCAAACTGTTGCGAAGTATCCTGGCTCATGTTCCTTTTTTGGTGTTTTTAATAACTATCTTTGTGTTGCAATTTACCACACAAAAACTCAATAAATGGGCAATAAAGATACTTCTTTTCAAAAAACCAGGAGTATTCATTCAGGTAAAAATATCCTGAACTTTTCAAAACCCAGGATCATGGGGGTTTTAAATCTCACCCCCGATTCTTTTTACGATGGGGGAAGATATTTCGATGAAGAGCGTTGGGTTTCTCAAACACTTAAAATGATTTCAGAAGGTGCTGATATCATTGATCTGGGAGCATTTTCTTCAAGGCCGAGCGCAGAAATGATCAGCACACAAGAAGAGTTAGATCGGTTACTCTCGCCCTTAAGAATCCTAACCAGAGAATTTTCAACGGCAATTTTTTCGATAGATACATTTCGTTCTGACGTGGCCAAAGCTTGTATAGACGCCGGCGCACACATTATCAATGACATTTCCGGAGGGAATATGGATAAAAATATGTTTCGTACCGTTGCCGCACTCAAGGTTCCTTATGTTCTAATGCACATGCATGGAACACCACAAGATATGCAGTATAGTCCTATTTCTAAAAATATTACAGAAAAAGTACACACTTATCTGGAAAAGAAAGTTTTTGAACTCCGTGAACTTGGAATCGAAAACATTATCCTCGATCCTGGTTTTGGGTTTGGGAAGACTGTGGAATGCAATTACTGCTTGCTTTCCGAAATGGAACAAACACGTATTGATGACTTGCCCCTTCTCGCAGGTGTTTCCAGAAAATCGATGATCAACAAAGTACTTCAAATCGAACCTGAGGAAGCTCTGAACGGGACAACGGTTATCAATACGATAGCTTTGTTGAACGGTGCCGACATCCTAAGGGTACACGATGTGAAAGAAGCCAGGGAAGCCATCGAACTGACCGGCTTTTACAAAATGCACGGAAAAAAGATGGCAATGGTAAATACTGACCTTTTAGGACAGCGAAATGCCTGCAACTGTAAGGAATAATTTATAAATTTGAAAAAAATTCAATTACTTTGGTAGCGTTATTCATTCACCTGCGAATTCTTGACCTGGTTGACATCTTCCTGGTCGCTCTGTTGTTATACATGCTTTACAAGCTGTTAAGAGGAACCGCTGCTATCAATATTCTTTTTGGCCTGGTGGCATTTTTCCTGTTATGGAAGATTACCACGCTCCTTAAGATGGAGATGCTGTCAGACATTCTTGGCGCTTTTATCAGCGTCGGTATTATTGCACTCATCGTTATTTTCCAGCCTGAAATACGGCAATTCCTGCTAGCATTGGGAACTCCGTCCTTTTTTAACGGGCAAAAAAAGCGTTTCTTATTTGTAAAACATTGGTTTCCTTCATCATTTAACCTGAACATTGACCCGATTGTTGTAGCCTGCCAGCACATGAGCAATGTCCGGCAGGGAGCTCTGATTGTAATTACGCGCAAACATGAACTAACCCAAATTGTCCAGACTGGAGTAGTCATCAACGGTTATATCAGCAGCCCACTGATTAAAAATTTATTTTTCAAAAACAGCCCTTTGCACGACGGCGCCATGATCATTTCCAACAACCAGGTTAAAGCAGCCGGCTGCATTTTACCAGTTTCGAAGAGAAAATTGCCTCGTTATGCCGGTTTAAGGCATCGTGCAGCGCTGGGGATTACTGAAATTTCGGATGCCATTGCCATAATAGTCTCCGAAGAAACGGGGCAGCTTTCTTACTGCTCACAAGGAAACCTGCGCCATGATATCACCATGGCAACCTTACAGCAAAAACTTCTTGTCGATTTAGGGATGGCGGAAAAAGATGAGAAAAATGCTTCATCCAATGAGAAAGCATCAAATATATCCTAACAGGAAGATCCTTAGATTTTCTCCCCAATTTCTTATATTATACGCTTCAGAAAAAGGAAATTAATATTATTGGGAAACTCCTTTAAAAAAAGTTAATTCCCTATACAAAAGCATTATCTTTTGTACTTTTGATTATTATTAATAATAAATAACTTAGTTATGAAAATTAACAGATACGTGGATATTTCCACACTCGACAGGGAAGCAAAAAAAGATTACATCGACCGCCATTCTCCGTTTGTTCACTGCGATAAAACAGCAAAAGCCGGAGAAAAATTCAAGGTAACCGTGAAACTGGGAAATGAGTATCCCCATCCTGATGATTTTGACCACTACATTGCCTGGGTGCAACTCTGGAATGGCGAGTACAATCTGGCACAGGCAACCTTTGTACCCGGAGTTTTAGGGAATAAACCGGGACACCTGGAAGTAGATTTTCACATTGTTCCCACCAAAAATATGAAATTGACCGCTATGGCATTTTGCACCAAACACGGATTATGGCAAAGTGATGAAGTTGAAGTTACTGTAGCGGAGTAAGGAAACACGCTCAGAAAAAAAGCGTTATCGGTTTGGTAACACTTTTTTTGTTTCTAACAGCGTTCTAACAAATTTAATATCAGAGCTATATACAATAATCTACTGCAGCAATCTGTTCGACCACTTCCTTTACATAATCAAGAATTTTAACATGGCCGGGGTGGACTCGATAAGTATTTAAACCGGCTTCATCTTCAAAATCAGCAGTCAGCACTAACCCGAAAACATTGTTATTGAAATCGCTCACGCCAACTTCCATTTTTTTCAAAGGTTCTACGGTTTCCAATAAGCCTATTAGCATATCTTTAATCCTGGCCGCACTGTTTTCAGCCTTTCCTTTTTCATTAAATTTCATCATCACAATGTGTCTCAGCATAATTTTATTTTTTAAATTTTCTTCTAAAAAAACCGGAGACCTTAGCTTTAGTAATGCTGTGCTCTTCAGTCCCGGAGTCTCCCAATAAATATCCTATAGGAGCCAACTCTGGAATATTTTCTCCCAAAACTCTGATGATGGCTGTCACAGGAACCGCAATGAACATCCCCGGCAATCCCCAGATAAATCCCCCTAAAGTAATGGCCAAAATTATCATAAAAGCATTTATCTTGACATGTGCTCCTACAATATTGGGCGTAAGAATGTTGTTTTCAGTGAACTGAACCACAATAAACTGAAGAACAACCAACAACGCATACGAAGGCGAACCCATGGTAAAAATGGCAATAAAAAGCGGGAACATATAACCAATGATGGTTCCGTAATAAGGAATAAAATTCATCATAGCCGCTAGTATCCCCAAAAACATTGCATGTTTCAGTCCGATAATCAGAAATCCCACCGTGTTTAAAACTGCCAGCACCGAGACTACCTTCAATACTCCGGTCATGTAATAAATAGCGAGTTGGTTCACATCATCGATGATCTTAATGGCCAGGCTATGCTGACTCTTTTTCACCACCATAAGTATAAACTCTTTAAACTTGTTACGGTAAAAAAGCAGGAAGAACACATACACCGGCATGATACCAATTGTAAAAACGGTTTGGAAAGTCTGGTTGAATGTAGTTTTGAAATTAGTAACGCTAAAATTTAACAGGTTTCCTGCCATGGCTTTCACTTGAACCTTAAGGTCAGTTGCCTGAATTCCTGTAGCAGCGGTTATGTCATTAAAAATGATATTTACATTATGAGAAGCATTAGCTTGCATTTGAGGGATGTCTTTCAAAAACAAACCCATTTGTTTATAGATGACGAAAGCCACGCCCGAAACACCAATTATTCCTATTAGAATACTTATAATAGAAGCCGCAATCCGCGGGATATTATGTTGTTCGAAATAATTCTCCAAAGGATAAAGCAAATAGGCAAACAATCCGCCCAACATCAATGGGTAGAGATAATTACGAAATTCCGTAAGCATATCATATCCCAGCCAGATAAACAAAAGCCAAAGTGTACCCCAGACAATCCATGGGATTTTAATATCTTTCAATGTTTTAAGTATTTACCAGTCACAAAGGTAATTTTCTTTTTTCAAAACCTATGCCAAAAATTTCAAATTTTGTAATGTATTTTTCATCAAAAGAAACAAGAATTGAGACCTTTGCAAAACCAAAAAAAACCTATCATTCTGAACGAAGTAAAGCCCGCCTACCGGACGGACAGGAATCTGTAATGAAAGAATATCAGATATTTATAGACCCTTCTCTCGCCTCAGGCGAGGTCAGGGTGGCAAAAAGGGGCTTTTTGCAAAGGTTTCGAATTACATCCCGGATCAGGTGATGCACCATATTGTTCAAAATCCTATGTTCTTGATATCGGAATCCAAATCTTTAATCCGCCGGAGGCGGACAAGGGATTAATTCCCCGCCCCTTGGGGCGATTAATAATCTCCTTT
>CAZPPK010000100.1:0-11024 GCA_964588415.1 uncultured Lentimicrobiaceae bacterium | reverse complement strand
GAAAAAATCTTAAAATCGAAAAGGGCTGTGAAATTTATTCACAGCCCTTTTTCAAAATACGGTGGCAATTACACTTTAAATGCAAGCAATCTGTTTGTTCAATTTATTTTCCAACGTGAACAGACACTTTTTTGATCGCAGAGGTAAAATCAGAACTTCCCCGTAAAAGTCCAGGCATGGCCTGGATGATCTTTTAACATCCTGATTTTCATAACCTGAAGTGTTTATTTCATTGTCACAAAAACATTTTAAGTAGGAATAGTAATTATTTTCCAGGTAATGGATGAGCAATTTTTGCCAGGTATGTTTTGTAATCGAAGCCTTTGAAATTCGGGCTTTCAGAATTATGACATTTCTTGCAGGTTTGTTCATTCGGGATGATCAGGCCATTGGCTAAACTTTTTTTGTGATTTTTCATAACGCCTAAACTTTTGTACTTGCTGCCCGGTCCGTGGCATGATTCGCAGGAAACTCCTTCTTTGGCTTTAATACCGGCTCTTAAATCAGGACTTACGCTGTAAAAAGTAGAATGGCATTTTAAACATTTGGGATTCTTTGCATCATTCCCTTTCAACGCTTCCATGGCATGGGCATGCTTTGATGCTTCCCATTTTTTGTACTGAGCTCCTTTTGTAGTAGAGTTGTGGCAGATTTTACATTTCATCACCCCAACATACTCAAAATCTTGGGCCTTGAGCACGGGGAATGTTAAAAGGCTCAGGCACACTAACATCATTAATTTTTTAATCGACATACTGTTACTCCTTTCTTTTTAAGTTAATTCAAATTTAATTATTTAGTTCATGAAAATAAATTGTTCAATTTTTATATAAACTTTTATTTATCAGTCACAATACAGGTACAATTTAATGCTTTTTTCATTTCATATTTCGTTTTTTCCGTTCATCAAATCCTCATTTCATTACTTTCTTCAGATTTTTATTTATATCCAAACAACATGGAATAGATGATCAAAATAACCAGTGTCAGGCCAAATGCCAGGAAGAAGAATCCAAAGCCTTTGATCCATCGCATCCATTTACTAGGAATTTCCCTCTTAATGAGCACTTTCTTCAGTTTACCTGATTTTTTCAATTCTTCCAATTCTCTGGGGCGTTCCTGTTTATAATCTTCATATGGAACCATTCCTGTAAAAATTACTGTATCCATGGGGAATGCCTCAGGGCGCAGATGCGTGTTGAAGAAGTGGATTGTGAAAATGAATCCAACGGCCAGCAAAGCTTCATCGCTGTGGATGATCTGTGCTACATTGATCAGCCATCCAGGGAAGATCAGTGTGAAAAATTCGGGGAACCATTGTATCAAACCCGAGAGGCCAATGATTGCGACTCCCCAGAATACGGCAAAATAATCGAATTTTTCCCAGTAAGTCCAGCGGCCATAACTGGGGCGTGAACCGAGTCCGACAAACCATTTCAGCGTGTGCCAGAAGTCTTTTACATCTTGTTTGTTAAACATGAGTGAGTTCTTTCCAAACAGAAAGGTCTTCAGCGGAATGTGCTGTTTTATTTTAGTACGAATCAACGAATACAGGTGGAAACTAAAATATCCGAATGTAATGACTGCTGCAAAACGATGGATAATTCCTGCCCCTGTTACACCACCAATATAGCGGGAAATGAAGCTGGCCCAGGGCATATCTGCAAACTTGAGGATCATTCCTGTCAGCGCCAGCATCAGGAAGCTCAGGATCACGAACAAGTGGGTAAACCGCTGGCTCTTGGTGAATCGACGGATATAATATTTACTGCTTTCACCAGATACTTTTTTCTGTTTCTTATCCTTCAATCCAATTATAGAGCGGGGCAGCCACAAGAGCAGATGTATTCCAAAGAATCCGAATACGCTGACCAGCAAGAAGGTCATTGCCCAGAAAGTGTAATACAAAATGGCATATTTTTTCTTATCGTGATGGGTGGCATGGGTTAAATAACCTGTAAACCTTTTATTTGCATCCGAATGGCATTTCTTACAAGTTGAGACTATATTATTAGGACTCACCGATGAATTAGGATTGTCCACATTTAGAATATGGTGTGCGCCATGACAATCTGAACATTTAGCCGTTTTCATGTTCCCCAGTTCATGGGCTTTTCCATGATAAGTTTCCAGATAAGATTTGGCCAGTTGTTTATGGCAGCTTCCACACTGGATCGTTACCTCATCCATGAATTTATCCTGTTTCACATTAGAAATCTGGTGTGCAGAATGGCAGGTTACACAAGTAGGATAAGTATGAGTCCGGTCGTTTTTGGTGATGGCATGATCGCTGGTAATATACTGATTGTAAATTCCTTTATGACAGGTACCACAGGTTGATGGAATATTTCTCGGATAAATAGTAGATTGCGGATTATTGGGTCCTAAAATTAAATGGGTAGAATGACAATCGGTACAAACAGCACTGATTATCAACCCTTTATTTTTTAAAGCCTGACCATGGACACTCGTTGAATAATCATGTAAAGCATTGACTTCGTTGAGCTTTGTATCAATGTTGGCTTTCCCTTTCTTCCGGTGACAATTTCCACAAAGGTTGGGAATATTCGCCCTGTAATCCGGCGCAGTATCATCAAATCGGGATTTAATCTGGTGCGTACCATGACAAGTTGTACAATACGGTGCATCTTTGTCCTTTTTCATATATGCCTGCCCGTGGCCACTGGCAAAGTATTGGTTTGCAATTTCGGCATGACAGTTTGAGCAGTCCACTCTTTTAGCAGTAATGCAAGGCCGTTTCATTTGCGGTGATATGTCCGTATGACACTTAACACAAGGAATGTTTTTATGTACCGAATTGTTCAGCATTCCCTTGGTAACATACAACGAAACGGTAGAGTCACCGACAGTTTTGTGAAAGTTTTTCTTATCGTGGCATTTTAAGCAAGACCGATCCGAAATGGTGGCCACAACATTCTCAATATTCACTTTATGGGGAAGATGACAATCCGTGCAGGCAGGAATGACACCTGGTTTCTGTTCCCATAATTCACCTTTAATGATCTTGACATGCACCTGTTCAATACGGGCATGGCATTTCATACAGGTTTTAGCAATATTTTGTGGAGCAACACTGGAGTTCGGACTTGTATGGGGAAGGATCAGATGGTTGCCGTGGCAGTTGTTACAGGTGGCCGTAACGATCAAGCCCTGTTTGAACAATCCGTTGCCGTGAATGCTCTGACTATAGTTTTGTAAAATATTGTGCTCGTCGATGTTATAAACCCTAGCAACCGGAGCGCCCTCCCGGTGACATTTCCCACATAAAAAGGGAATCTTCATTTTGAAAGTCTTTGAATCTGGACTGCTGGAAGGAAATACATTATGGGTTCCGTGGCACTCTTTACAAGTAGGCGCATACAACGATCCCAGCTTAAGTGCCTGACCGTGTACTCCCCTGTCATAATTTACCAATTCGGTTTTATGACAACGTCCGCATTGCACTGGTTTTAAAATAGGATGAGGGAAATCCGACACATTGGCATCGGTATGACAGGCAATACATTTCAGCCCTTTATGAACTGATTTTCCCAACGTTTTACCCGTGATGTACAAAGAAACTTTCTTTCCATGTATTGTTGTGGTTAAACTGGGGTCTCCATGACACATCAAACAGTCGTCGTTAGACTGGGCCGCTAAACTACCGGCAAGTAGGAAAAGGCCGGCCATTATCAGCACTGTTTTTTTAAAAATAGAAGCAAGCACTTTTAAAATCATTGAGGAATCTTTTAGGGAAATAATTCGGTCCGGATTAATGATATTTCTTTTAAAAATTAGTAATTTATTTTCAATGAATTAGTTTGCAGTTAATTAATTCACAAATATACTGTAATAAGATATTGAATTACAAACCCAAAGTGCCGACTTACCTAAACCAAAGTTGTAATAGGTTTTATAAATTACGCTATTTCAAATATTTCTAACCGTTCATTGATTGTTTCTAAATAAAGGTATTGCCAATTTTTGCACACAAATACTATAAAAATAGTATTGAAGGGGGATGGTTATGCGCTACGATTAACTGTTTAAAAATAACAAACGGGGTTTACTTTAATATTATGATTTATTTTCTAAAATTTCGCTCATCTGTGAACTACTTAACAAAAAGTATTACTTTTGTGAACAATTTAACGATGAATTATTAACCTGATTAATCGAAATAGCCTACCCAAAAACTTTAACATTGATGAAAAGATTTTTGAGATCCTCGGTAACAAGAGTTCAGAATAAGGGGAATTTTGAGAAGGAATTCGGCGGGCAGGTGGTTCTTAAATTTTAACTCATACCTTATTAAAGATGTATTAACCATGCATACAATTGTAAAGATGAAATCTATCCAAATGAACATCGCATTTTCTATTCTGATGATCTTTGGTTTGTTCGCGGTTTCTCAGACGGTTAAAGCGCAGGAAGCTCAGAAGCAGAAAACGTTCCCCAATGCTACGGACAATCACAGGTGTTTTAAATGCCATGGGCACAAATTCTTTTCATTTTTTAATGATGTGACCGAGCAAAAAGTCATTAAAAGAATGAACCCTTATTATGTTATTGACTCGTCAGAATTTTACCGCAGCAATCATCGCGTCCTGGAGTGCACAGACTGCCATGACGGCGGTTATTTAAAATTTCCGCATAACGGCCAGTTACAAATGCAACCCATGCCCACCTGCCTTGATTGTCATGACGGGGACGACGTAACAGCAAAGTTTCATTTTAATGAGATCAAAAAGGAATTTGACGCCAGTGTACATAAAAAAATGTATAGTAATTTCCAGTGTTCCATGTGCCACGATCCCCATAAATACCTTGTGACGGCGCGGAGAGATAAAAACATCAAAAAAATTGTTATCTATGACAATGAAATGTGTTTAAGCTGTCACTCAGATATAGTCAATTATAAGGTGTTATCGGATTCAGCGCCCAAAAATATCACTGTCGCACACGATTGGCTTCCTAACCAGATTATTCATTTCCAAAATGTCAGATGTCTGGATTGTCACGCAAAAGTCCAAAATGATTCGATGGTTGACCATCAAATCTTACCGAAGGCATCCGCTGTACATAACTGTGTTAAATGTCATTCAAAAAATACAATCCTGATGGCTTCGCTTTATAAATTTCAGTCGAAGAAAAACCGTTCGGAGAATGGTTTCCTGAATGCAACCATCCTGAATAACTCTTATGTTATCAGTGCCAACAGGAATACTATTTTAAATAAAGCCAGCCTGATTATTTTCGGGCTTATATTATTAATTATTATCATTCATACAATTCTGCGTATAATATCTAAATAAGATGGAAGAAAAAATTTATTTATATCCCGTTTGGGTCAGAGTCTGGCATTGGTTAAACGCTTTATTGTTTGTGTCATTACTGTTCACGGGACTTAGCATGCATTATGCAAGTGTTCATTCCTATTTGATCCCATTTAATCTATCTGTTGAAATTCACAATATTTGTGGAATAATTCTAATAGGCAACTTTTTGTTTTTTATGTTTGCCAATCGTTTTACGTGGAACGGAAAATATTATAAAATTTCTTCAAAAGGTTATTTCCGGGATCTTTGGAAACAGATGGTTTATTATTCCTGGGGAATTTTCAAAAAGGAAGACAAACCTTTTCCAGTCAACAAAGACAGAAAATTTAATCCGCTGCAACAGTTCAGCTATATTATTGCCTTATATGTAATTATTCCGTTAATTATCATCAGCGGTATCGGGATGTTGTTTCCCGAAATCACTATTCCCAAAATATTTGGCCTCAGTGGTCTCTGGCTGACTGATTTGCTGCATCAGGTAATGGGTTATGCAATCACCGTTTTCTGGATAATTCATCTGTATTTCTGTACGATTGGCGGTACCTGTACTAGCAATTTCAGAAGTATGGTCAATGGCTGGCATTAGTTGAAAAACATTATTTGATACTTAATCGTGTAAATCCTCCCAACTTTTGTTTTATAATCCTCAATTCCGGCGCTCCAGTTATCTAAAATTAGTTAATCTGGAAGCGCCGGATTGTTTATTTGATAATTTTGCTTCCGCACATAAACTTGCTAAAGAAGCATCCATAGTTGAAAAACGACATTATACCTGATTAGATACGCATGGTCATGAAAAACAGATTTCTCCTTCTGATGTTAATTTTCCTGAGCTTAAAGGGATTTTCCCAGGAAAAGAACAGTTTTTTTTCTATAAATACAGGGTTCGCAGTTCCGATTGGAAATTTTAAGTCGTTTGACATTAACAAGGGAAGCTTTACAACCCCCGGAATTTATGTGAGTGCCGAAGGAGCATGGTATTTTGAAGAACACTTCGGTGCAGGCGCTGAAATGGGAATGGAATTAAATCCCATCAACGCGTCAGCATTGGCCACCGCCACCGTAAAATCCGACCCTTTTCTGACCAATCTCACCATCCGTGCTGAAGCTTTTCAGGTTATCCACGGTGGTTTGGGCATCTATACCCGATGGGAAATCTATCATAACTTATCGGTAACCGCAAAGGTACTGGGGGGAATGCTTTGGGCCACGACACCATACCAATTATTTAAGCCCAGCTTTTATGGTGCAGGACCCGATTATTATGAGATCACATCATCAAAAGATCATGGATATTTTGTAGAGCCGGGCCTGGGTCTGCAATACCGCTTTAATTCGTCAGTAGGGCTTCAACTAAATGCAGAATATATAAGCCGTAATATGTACTTTGGTTTCATTTCTTCTGACGGAAGTTTGAAAGTGGAAAACAAACAAATTGGTTTGGTTAATGCTTCTCTGGGTTTAGTGGTCTATTTATAGCATCTATAAGTCCGGTCTAAAAAGCCTTACCCCTTTTTACTGATGTCTAACAAAATGTCCCTCTTGAGAATTTTGAACGAGTCATTTTTAAAATCAATAATCCCGTCTTCTTTAAAAATTTTTAATGTTCGAATGATACTTTCTTTAGTCATTGAAGACATATTAGCCAAGTCCATTCGGCTCAATGTAGTGGTAAATTCGGGACTAACATAAATTTCATCGGAAAGGTAAAGCAATGTTTCGGCCAACCGGCCATTCATGTGCTTATTAGTCAAACTTCTAAGTTGATCGTAAAGCTTAATAAATCCCCTATTCAAAAAAGCAATAAATGACGATGCAAATTTTGAGTTCGATTCAACAAGATTTTTGAAAATCTCCACATCAACAAAGCATGCCTTTGTATCCTCTATAGCAATCAGGGAAAAATAATTACGATAATCGGTATAAAAACCAGGACCCCCGGTAATATCAGGTTGCTTAACGATCTTCAGAAGGATGGTTTGGTTATTTATATCTTCCAATACTATTTTCGCTTTACCTGTTTTAAAATAAACGATATGCGTTAGGGCACTACCCTGTTTAAATATCGTTTCCCCAGCACTAAAAAAAACCTCAAAACGATTTGTATTTACCAGCTCTAACTGCTCAGCACTTAGCGTGTCAAAGATAGACGGGACGGGTTCGCAAGATTTAATGCCTCCAACTGTTTCAGGTATGTTTGAATCCATATTCTTAGTATTCAGGTGTTGTATGCATAAATTGTTTTCAAAAACGAAGAAATCAAGAGCTCCTTTCTCTTAATAAAAGTATAAATAGTATGGATTAATTGATCTATATCATTTTGAATTCCAAAAATACACATTTAATTGAGTAAAAACATCACCCATGTAATTATCGTTAAAAAACCGGGATGATTTAGCTTTGCGTTATAAGTTTAACAACTTAAGTTAAAGAATTAACAACCTAAAAAATTAGCCATGAATAGGAAAATTACAAAGTATCTCATGCTGGCAAGCCTTTTTGTAATGGGTATAGTCACGTCATGTACAAAAGTAGGCCCTGCGGGTCCTGCAGGAACAAATGGTACCAATGGTACCAACGGAACAGATGGAACAGCTGGTTGTATCCAATGCCATACAAATTCACAAACCATTGAGGTGAAGATTGCACAATGGTCAGCTTCTGTACACGCTACTGGAGGCCTTGAAGTTAGGAACTCCAATAATTGTGCTGTTTGCCACACCAGCCAAGGATTTTTGGAAACCGTTGCTACAACGCCTGATGGTGGGATGAGACCCGACACAACGACTACAGGGACCATTAATAACCCTGCTCCTCAAAACTGCTACACTTGCCACAACATTCACACTACCTATACGGCCGCTGACTGGACAAACACAACCACGTCACCCGTTGTTTTATGGCATGGCAATAAAACTGTTAACTTTGGTAAAGGTAACCTTTGCGCCAACTGTCACCAGGCCCGTCCCGACGACGCCATACCGGCAGGTGCTGATTCAGTTAGCATTACTTATCCCTACTGGGGCCCGCACGATGGCCCGCAGGCCAACGTTTTAGGCGGCGCAGGTGGTTATGAAATAGCTGGAGTATCTTACCCCAGTTCAGAGCATACAACTCAAGTTACCAATGGTTGTGTTACCTGTCACATGGCAAAAGCTTATGGAGTACAGGCTGGCGGACACCAAATGGGCATGACTTATCTGTATCATGGTCATGAAAAATTTAACACTGCTGGTTGTGTTTCCTGCCATTCCGATGCTGGAACAGCATCTTTTACTGCAAAGATCAATTCTACCCAGACTTATGTACTTGGCCAGCTGGATCAACTTAAACAACTCTTGATTAACAAAGGCGCTATGACCTCCTCCGGAAGCCTGGTGCTTGGCAAGTATCCTGTAGTAGTAGCCGGTGCCGTTTGGAACTACGAATTGGTTGAAGCAGACCGTAGTGAAGGCGTTCACAACGCTGATTACGTACGAGCACTTCTTCATAACAGCATCAGTGCTTTAAGTAAATAAGGTTTCTATGAATTAAGCCGTGCAGGAGCCATCAATAGATGATGCGGCCTGCGCGGCTTTTTCACAAAAAACTGTTTTGAAAAAAATACATTCTGACTAAAAAAGCTGATTTGCTACAATAGATTTTAATGCTACTTTAATTATTAAATAACAATCCAGCTCGTCACTTTATTTTTTTCTTGTTTTAATGCTTAAAAAAATAAAAGAATGAAAAAACATTATAATTATTTTTTAATTTTTATTTCTCTGTTATTCATAGCAGCGTTCAGTTCATGCCAGTACGACAACCCTGTTGCCTCCCCTGCGCCTAATCCTACTGTACCTGTTAGTTTTACTACACAAATTGAGCCCATTTTCAACAATGGCAATAATTGTACAGCTTGTCATAAAGCAGGTGCACAGGCTCCTGATCTTACCACTGGAAATGCTTACCAAAGCATTATGAATATGAACCTGGTAAATTCAACAACACCAGAATCCAGCGTGATCTATTGGTATCCCAATAAGGATAATACTGCACACCATGCTTGGAAAAAATACACGGCTACACAAGCTCAGTTAGTGTTGCTATGGATTCAGCAGGGTGCTAAGAATAATTAAATAAAGATTAAAACGAATATGAAAAGATTACAATATCTTTTTACATGACCTAAAAAATACAACGGATGAAAAAATTAATATTAAGTTTTATATTGGCTTTCATGGTTGTTGGCATTAGTTTTGCCCAGGACTCCACAAAAGTCAAAAAATCCAATAAACCTGTCTTTTCACCTTGGGATAGCGAGGTGCTCATCGACAATCAGACTACACTTGATTCGCCGGCAAAAACTCTTGAAGTATTTATTCAACACCGGTTTGGATTGGTTAACACCAACAAGATCCATGATCTTTATGGTATCTATGCCCCCGGCGCCAATGTGCGCCTTGGGATCAGCTATACGATTATCAAACACCTGACACTTGGTTATGGCCTTACCAAAACCAATATGTACAGCGATTTTTCAGCAAAATACATCGTTTTTCAGCAAACACGCTCGAACAGTATTCCCGTGGCAGTTGCATTATACGGCGATTTTGCTGTTGATGGCCGTTCTAATAGTGATTTCGGTTTGGCTTACAAGTTTGGAAACAGGTATTCGTATTTTGGACAATTGATCGTATCCAGAAAATTCTGTGATTATTTTTCCTTGGAAGCTACTGGTAATTTTACTCATTACAATATGGTTCCAGTTGGTGGCAACCACGATAATATTGGTGTTGGAGTAGCCGGGCAAATTAAATTCTCACCCCAATCTTCCATCATTTTCCAATATGACGTACCGCTGAAAATCCAGAGTATTTCAGAGCAAACCAGTTTCACGGGTGCCAACTCTGCAAAACCGAATTTTGGATTTGGGTATCAGGTTGAAACCGCAGGCCACTCGTTCCAGATGTATTTCACAACGGCCAGTGGAATTCTGCCACAGGATATCTATATGAACAACCATAACGACTGGACAAAAGGTGATTTTATGTTGGGGTTCACCATCACCAGGTTGTGGAACTTTTAAAAACTTCTGAAAAGAAGAAGAGGATTATTTATAACAAAAGGAGGATTATTTTATGAAAAAAGTAAGTTTGGGAAATGTGATGGGTATTTTTACGCTCATTGCATTTGCAGCGATTTTGACTGCTTTTACACTGCCTCAAAATCAAAAGAAGATGACTAAATGGAATTTCCCTGCCAAGTATCAGACCATGAAAAACCCATACGTGGGAAATAAGATGGATACAAGAATGGGAAAAATGTTCTATGACAAATTCTGTAAATCTTGTCATGGATCAAAAGGATTAGGCAACGGCTCAAGGGCTGCGGGGCTTAAGACCTTTCCCGGAAACTTTAGCACGGCTCAATTCCAGTCTTATACAGATGGTGAGTTATTTTATATCATTACCGTGGGCAGGGGCGAAATGAAAAGTTACAGCAAAAAAATTCCTGATCAGGAAAACATTTGGGGCATTATTAATTATCTAAGAACCCTGAAAAAGTAATAATTCCAAAACAGGTGATCATACTACTTCTTAAAATGTGGCAGTATGGTTGCCTGTTTCACCTTTTCAGTCAATTTATATCTAGGTAGGAATTGAGCGCTATCATTTGCTGCCTGTTTTTGTGATTTAACTTTCA
>CAZPPK010000099.1:0-11047 GCA_964588415.1 uncultured Lentimicrobiaceae bacterium | reverse complement strand
CTAGTTATTAGATTGTTCGTGGGAATGTATTTGAAAAACACAATTGACCTTTCAGATATTGATTATGTCAAAGCCCAGATATGGGATAAAAGCATTGATAAAAACAGAGATTTTTGGGGAACTGGTCGATATAAATATCATTTCCCAACAGGAATAAACAAACAGACCAATCCAAAAGTGATTTTTGTACATATAAAAGAAAGAAAACCAGCAGTGGGATTTGTCCCTGAAAATTGCGAGAATGCAATTTCTGTATTAAGAGATAGAGGAATTAAAATTATTGAGAAAACTTCTTAAATCTCAAATCGTTAATCCTTGTTCGATATTCCCACGTTGTATTCCGTTATCAGAAATAAAACTCAATTTGATCTTCTCCGCTTTCGATGGGATAATGGCCTTTGTAAACATTCCCAAGGTAACCGTCGATGGCAATTTTATCTCCGACATGGAAAATATCCTTGTTTAGTTTGAAATATTTTTCGTTTTCATAAACTAGTAAATCCGTGCAGTTAACCACGGATGTTTTACCTAACCGCACCGCTGTAACGGCTGCGTGAGATGTGGCACCACCTTTTGCCGTGAGCAAGGCGTCTGCTTCGAAGATCATTCCGATGTCGTCGGGAACAGTATCAGGTCGGACCAAAACCACAGGATCTCCGGGGAATCTCTCATGGAGATGATTGATGTCGTTCATATCGATGGCAACGTACCCGTTGAGTGCCCCGCCACCAATTCCAATACCTCTTCCGGAAAGTTTCATTTTACCAATGGCTGTGGTAAAGCGATGGCTGGTATGAAAAGTAGCCATGTCCATGTCGCGGATTTGAAGAATGTACAGATCTTCAGGGTTTTCCGACTCAAAAGTGAATTCAATTTCTTGTGGATTGTATCCCAGATTTTCAGTCAGGTCAACAGCAATATGGTGCAGTTTTTTATACAACAGTGGATACATCTCTTCCAATGAAACTAATTTTTCCCGCTGACCATTGAGTTGAGATTTGCTCACAGGAAATGGTTTTACCAGTCCGGCTACAATGTCTTCGCCCTGGCTTTGGTAAGTAAAATCACCGTATAAATGCACACCCTGTCTTGGATTTTTGGGATTTTGAGTGAAAACCACGCCACTTCCCGAGCTGCTTTTTTTGTTTCCGAAAATCATCTGCTGAATGATGACTGCAGTTCCCCATTCATCAGCAATTTGCAAATGCTCACGGTACACAATAGCACGTTCCGACGACCAGGATTCGATAACCAGGTTGATGATAATAATAAGTTGTTTAAACACATCTTCTTCGAAAGATATCTTTGATTCTTTTAATTTCTTTTTGTAGGCAAAAGCCAGTTCTTTCATGATCTGCGGCGAAAATTCTCCTTTTTGATCTACTTTATACTTTTGTTTGAAGTAGTTGATAATCTCGTCAAATTCGTCGCGGGTCAGCCCGTAAGCCATACCCCAGCTTTGCAAAAGCCGTCGATATGAATCCCATGCAGACCACTCAAAACCAGCTTGTTTGCTCAAACTTTCAGTAATTTTATCATTCATACCCACATTTAAAACAGTATCCATCGCTCCAGGCATAGAAATAGCCGTACCTGAGCGAACCGACAGCAACAATGGGTTTTTAGGTTTGCCGAATTTATTTCCAGTGACCCGTTCAACCAGAGAAAGATGCTTTTTGATCATTTCATACATCTCGTTCCGCAACTCTTCATGACCCACAATAGCCTGGTGACGCCTGAACGTCTCCGTAGTCAGTACAAAGCCGGGGGGAACGGGAAATCCGGCCATGCGCATGATTTTTAAATGATAGGCTTTGGAGCCAAGAAAAACCTGGTTGTCGACGGTGGGATTGGCTTTGGCCAGGCGAGCGATAATCAGGTCTGAATTATAAGACATGATCTCCTGGATCATTTCGGGTTGCAGATTATCAGCCATTTTCCGCAGCGAGTCAAGAATTTTCAAAATAAAATTATCAAGTGGTTGAATCAGAAAAGCTTCAGAGATAACATCCCGGTAAAATTCTTCCGAAATTTTATTGACAAATTCGTGCTTATCTTTTCCCGACATCTCGTTGCTTTTGTCGAACAATTGCGGTATGATGACTTTTAAAGGGATCTCGTAGGTTTTCAGGAAGTATTCTATCAGTGTCTTTTTTATATCATCGGCAACAAATTGAAAGATGTTGATGTACTGATCGAAAGAAAAACTCTGAGAAGCCAGACTATATTTCAACATTAGTAAGTTGGAGTTAAAACTTTGATTTGTAATCCCATCCAGCTCCAGGCCTTCGCGGAAATAATCAAGAATGACATAAATTTCCCGAAGGGTCTTGGCAGAAATATAATTTAGGTTGATGTTCTCAACAACTTTTTCCATAAGCCTTGTGGCTACTTTTTCCAGCCTGAAAGTCAGTCCCAGCGCCTCAAATTTAGGTTCGCGGTAAATACCGTACATCGATGGAATTCCAATGGCGATGTGGCGCTTGTGGTAAATATTTTCCCAGCTCTGACTGGGTTTTGGATCGAAAATAATCTCTTTCAAATGGTTCATGAAAGCATAAATAAGCTTCAGGGAGCTTTCGATGTCTTCCTTTTCTAACGCTGTATTCAGCTTATCAATTTCTGCATCGGGGAGATAGGAATAATGTTTGAGAAGTTTAATAATATCTACCGTTTCAAAGGAGTATTTTTCTTTCAGGAAAGCATATAGGTTTCTGATATCGCGTAAACGTTCCAGGTCCAGGTCGTTGGTCTTCGTCAGCTTTGAAAGCAAATTTTCATACGCTTCTGAATTCAGGTTCAAAAGTTCGTCTGAAGTGGTATGAGCCATTTTGCAAAGCTGTTTTACCATTTTGTGAACGGGTGAAAACCAGAGGCCGTCAATATCAATGCTTTCGTAAACATTATGGGGCAGCAGATCTTTGAGCGGTTCCAGATTCCCGTCTCCCCAAAACTGGAAAATTCGTCGAGCCAGGTCAATAAGCGTGTTGTTGCTTTCGGTGTGGACTTGCTTTCGCAGAAAATGGATGAGTTTGTCCTCCCTTTTCGAAAGTTCATCCATCGTTGTTGTCACTTTCCGGATGTCTCCTTCGGCACCGATCTCATTAAAATAGACCGGAAAAATTCGGGTCAACAGTTTTACTTTTTTGTAAAAAGGAGCAATGTTGGAATTGAGAATTTTGGTGATCTCCCTTTGGAAAAGGTCCGTGTCGCTGATGAAGATACCACCCAGTTTCAGGTTCACGATCAAAGCTGAAAGGAGCTTCTCCATCTGCGATTGGGAATATTCGATGAGATCGAGCCAGACCCTGATATTTTTAATGTGATTTTCGTTGATGTGCAGTTGCCAGTCTTCATTCACATAAACTATGCCCGGTGTTTCGAATCCAAACTGAATTAATCGGGTTTCAAGGTGTCTGACCAATAATTTTTCTTCCGATAGATCTGTGTCGATCACCTTTTTGCCCACGGTAAGCCAGATATCCAGGACTGAAGAGGTGTGTTCTTTTTTAAGCCCTTCCATGTATTGATACAGCTGATCTATAAAATTCTTCATATCAGAAATTTCAATCTCTTCCATCGTTTGCACCAGCATCTTATTCAGCTTCCAGATTAGCCGGTCCTTGTGATCAGACATGCCTTCGAGATGCAACAAATAGAAGGTGAAATAGAATTTTTCAATAAAGGAGGGAAACAAATCCACGGTCTGGGCAAAATGTTCGGCTATCTCATCATAATCCGGCATGCTACCGGTAAGTTTATCCCACGTTTTTATCTGTTTTATTTTGTTTCTGAGACTTTCGAAGTAGGGCTTTCCGATTTGGTCGTTCAACACCGATGTCTCCAGTTGCAGAATTTCTTTTTTCTCTGCGATCCATTTCGTGGCTTGAGTGCTGGATTCCCAAAAGTTGATGGTAGCACCATATATTTCCCGGGTTAACCGGAAGGTGGGTTCCTTAAATCTTTCATCTTCGGAAATTTCGACCAGATGTTTTTTGAAATATTTTGATGCTTCTATGTAGCTTCGTTTGTTTCCTGTAAATCCTTCCTGTAGGTTGTTGCAGCATGAATGGAGCGTTTGGGAATAATCTTTCTTTTCCTGATGGAGTTTTTGAACGAATTCGAGAAGGGTACGAAGGATAAAAATTTTAAGTGTTTTGTCGGCATTTTCATTGACGAGCAAATTTTGCATTAAAGAAACCGGAATTTCAAATGCATGGGCAGGATTGCTGAGATTTATGTAAAACCAATAATCGGTGATCAACATTTTACGCAATTCTTCGGTGACAAATTTTTTATTGGAAAATGGGTGCTGAAATTCTATAATGCAATCGTTTGCGCGTTTGTGGATTCCGTAGTAGTTTTTTGAAAGATTTATAAATGTCTGAAACTCAGGGGGTATTTTGATATTCCTATAACGGGTTTCCGCAAGGTTTGCTTCGAGGGCTTTTGATATGAAATTTTTATCCATGGCATGTTCCGGTTCAGTGATTTGAAATATTTATTATAATTACTTTTGCATTATAAAAATGGTCATCTACAAATTTAATGTGAATTCTTGTAGAAAAACCGTGAAAGAATAATTTTAAAACAGATACCATGACAAAGATTAAAATTGGCATTAACGGATTCGGACGTATTGGACGTAATGTGTTCAAAATTGCACAGGAAAGAAACAATTTGGAAGTTGTTGGCATTAATGACCTTACAGATACAAAGACTCTGGCTTATTTATTAAAATATGACTCTACTCAGGGAAAATTTAACGGTAAGGTTGAATATGATGACCGTAACCTGATCGTAAATGGATTGCCAATTCCCATTACAGCAGAACGTTCACCTATTGAAATCAAATGGGTACAAACTCCTGACGTAGTTGTGGAATCCACTGGAATTTTTCGTTCAAGGGAAAGCAACAAAGGCGGATATGGCGATCACCTGAAGAATGGCGCCAAAAAAGTTATATTGACAGTTCCAGCTAAAGATCAGATTGATAACATGATCGTTTTAGGTGTTAACAACGATGCGCTCCGCGAAGAAGATCAGTGTGTTTCCAATGCAAGCTGTACTACTAACTGTCTCGCTCCTGTTGCTAAAGTGTTGAACGACCATTTCGGTATTGAAAATGGTTTGATGACAACAATTCATTCATATACAAACGACCAGAAGATTCTGGATGCTCCTCATTCAGATTTGAGGCGTGCGCGTTCAGCTGCTGTATCGCAAATTCCCACCACCACCGGAGCAGCCAAAGCAGTTGGGAAAGTTATTCCTGAACTGAATGGCAAACTGGATGGCCTTGCTGTCAGGGTTCCCACTCCAACCGGTTCGATGGTTGACTTGGTTGTAAACTTAAAACGTGAAGTAACCAAAGATGAAGTCAATGCGGCTATGAAAGAAGCTGCCGAAGGCTCAATGAAAGGAATCTTGGAATATTGCGAAGATCCCATCGTATCGGTTGACGTGATTCACAACAGTCACTCTTCTATCTTTGATGCTGAATCGACAATGGTTATGGGGAAAACTGTTAAAATTTTATCCTGGTACGATAACGAATGGGGTTATTCCTCACGTGTTGTGGATTTGATTGAAAAAATGATGGCATAACTGTAATTGTTTTTCATAATTTGAGGTTAATATTTTTTGTTAAGCCGGCTCAACAAGAGCCGGCTTTTTTGTTTGGAGAAAGGTCGAATGGTTTGAAGAAAAGATGGTTGTGAGTTTTCCAAAGTTTATGAAAACCAAAGAAAAAATTCCTGTTAAATATTACAGGAAATGCAACTAAAAAGAAGCATTTCAAACTTTGGAAAACTCACAACCATCTTACCATCGTCTGACAATTGTTTGACTTCAAAACATGCTCTGGTTCAAGTCTTCAGAAAGGATTGCGAGTGGCAGACCCGGACCAATTTATAAAGGCACAAGTCAGCTTTTCAACAGGCCAACGCTAAGACTGGCGCCGGGAGAGTCCGAATTTTTCATTTTTCATTAGCTTCAACCCTCAACCTTTTTATCCCCAAAACAAAAAGCTGCCTCAAATGAGACAGCCTGTTGTATTATTGAAGTTTGATAACTATTTCTTCCTGGTGACTTCTACCTGTTCAAATCCTTCGATATAATCGCCAACTTTGATATCGTTGAAATTCTCGATATTCAAACCGCATTCGTAGCCGGCCGAAACTTCCTTTACATCATCTTTGAAACGTTTCAATGATCCAAGGTTCCCGGTGTAAATGACAATCCCATCGCGAATCAGGCGGATTCTTGTGTTGCGGGTAACTTTTCCATCCATAACATAACATCCGGCAATGGTTCCCACCTTGGTAATCTTAAAGGTTTCCCTGATTTCGATGTTACAAATAATCTTTTCTTCCATTTTTGGGGCAAGCATTCCCTCGATGGCGGCTGCCAGTTCTTCGGTTGCCTGGTAAATGATAGAATATAACCTGATGTCAATTTGTTCTTTTTCAGCAAGCTTTCTGGCCTGTGGAACAGGACGCACCTGAAAGCCAATAATAATGGCGTCCGAAGCGGAAGCCAGCAGGATATCGGTTTCTGTGATGGCACCTACCCCTTTGTGAATGATATTTACCTGAACTTCCTGAGTGGAAAGTTTCAGTAATGCATCGCTCAATGCTTCCACAGAACCGTCCACGTCGCCTTTTACGATCACATTCAGTTCTTTAAAGTCGCCAATAGCAATCCGGCGACCAATCTCATCCAGCGTAATGTGTTTCTGTGAACGGAGGCTTTGCTCCCGCATCAACTGATGCCGCTTGGTAGTAATGGATTTGGCTTCTTTTTCATCTTTCATCACATTAAAGATGTCGCCTGCCTGCGGAGCACTTGTCAGTCCAAGTAATAATACAGGAGTGGAAGGCCCGGCCGAACTAACTTCTTTTGCCCTTTCGTTGAATAGTGCTTTCACGCGACCAAACACCGGGCCTGCTATAATGATATCTCCTTTGGAAATAGTTCCTTCCTGAACCAGAATAGTGGCAACATAACCCCGTCCTTTGTCAAGACTGGATTCGATAACCGTTCCTTTTCCTGCTTTGGTTTTATTGGCTGTTAACTCAAGCAATTCGGCTTCGAGCAAAACTTTTTCCAGCAGTTCAGAAATACCCTGGCCTGTGATAGCTGATATTTCCTGTGATTGATATTTTCCACCCCAGTCTTCAACCAGAATGTTCATGTTTGCCAGCTGCTCTTTTATACGGTCAACATTAGCAGTAGGTTTATCTATTTTATTAAGTGCAAAAACAATCGGAACATTAGCAGCCTGGGCGTGATTAATAGCCTCTTTTGTTTGTGGCATAACGCTGTCGTCTGCGGCAATCACGATAATGGCAACGTCAGTAACTTTGGCACCACGGGCACGCATGGCGGTAAAAGCTTCGTGTCCCGGAGTATCCAGAAAAGTGATTTTCTTATCGTTTTCCATCGTTACTTCGTAAGCTCCGATGTGCTGGGTAATTCCACCTGCTTCACCTGCCACTACATTTTCTTTCCTGATATAGTCGAGCAATTTGGTTTTACCATGGTCAACATGTCCCATGACGGTAACAATTGGAACTCGATCTTCCAATTGTGATGGATCGTCTTCTTCCTCTATTTCTTCCATCAGATCGTGATCTTCAACATCTACAAAAGTGACTTTGAATCCGTATTCTTCAGCTAGGATTGCAATGGTTTCTGCATCAAGGCGCTGATTAATTGAAACAAACAATCCCAACTGCATACAGGTTTTGATAATGTCATTAACGCTGACATTCATCATGTTAGCAATCTCGTTTGCAGTAAGAAACTCAGTAACTTTTAGGATTGATTTATCCTGTTCCTGCTGTTTGAGCTCTTCTTCCTGTACCATGGAATAGTGCTCTCTTTTTTGTTTCCTGTATTTGGATGCATTCGATTTTCCTGTCGGAGCAGAAAGCCTGGCAAGTGTTTCTTTAATTTGTTTTTGAATTTCTTCTTCTGTAGGCTCGTGTTTAACAGTCTGTTTTTTGAAACTCGGTTTGTACCTGTCAGAACCTTTGCCTTTGTTTTCTCCTCTGGAATGTTGCGGTTCCTTTGTTGCGGTTCCGGTACTTGTCTTTTCAGTGGGGATTCTGCGCCGTTTCTTTTTGTTTTTTACAGTCGTCGATGAAGAAGCAACAGGTTGTTTTTTCTTCTTTTTGTTTTCATTAGCCGGTAATTCTATTTTATCAACAATGGTCGGCCCGGTCAATTTTCTGAAAGTAGTGGGGATAAAGTTGCTTTCTTTTTTCTTTTCGACACTTTCTACAGGCTCAGTCTTTCTAACAGGCGTTTCTTTTTCAGGTTCCTGAACAGCTTTAGGATTTTTCGTAACAGGTTTCGGAGCTTCAATAGGCTTTTGCTTTTTGCCTTTGGCTGTTCTTTCTTTCTCTTTTTCCTGCTTACTTTTCTTAGCTGGCCGTGTTTTCTGATTAAGTGCACCAAGGTCAATACTCCCTAAAATTTTAACTCCCTGAACATTGCTTTCTGAAGCTTCTATTGCAGGCTCTTTGGCAACTGCTTTTTCTTCGGTATCTTTAACAGGCTCAGCTTTCTTTTCTATTACCGCTTCTGGTTTTTCTATCTCTTTCTTTTCCGGCACTGCGGCAGCAACAGGTTTTGAAACAGGTTCGGTTTCCGCAACTTTGCTTTCTGCCTCTGCCTGAACAGGCTTTTCTTCTTCGGCTTTTTCAACAGTAGGTAATTCTTCTTTAGCGACAGGAACTTCCTGTTCTTTAGCTTCAGGCTCCTTTACGGGAGCTTCCTGCTTTGGAGCTTGTTTTGAAACCGGAAAATCTACCGTTGTCGATTTGATAAAGAGTTCTTCGGAATTTTTAAAGTCATCCTTCTCGGTCACGGCTTCTTTTTCTTCCCTTGTATCACCAATGCTGATAGTTTCTTTTCCGACAAACTCAAGTCCTTTTTGATGTGCAATTTCCTTGACCTTTTTTTCAGCCTGGAATTCATTTACCAGAAGCTCATACATTTTAGGTTCAAGTTTAGTATTGGGCTTGGCTTCCAGTTTGTAACCTTTTTTTGTGAGGAACTCAATGATGGTGTTCATGCCGATATTGAATTCCCGGGCAGCTTTACTCAACCGAATTGTATTTGATGATCCATCCATAGGATATTCCTTTATTTAATTTTTATGTTCCAGAATGTATTTAGCAAGTCAAGTTCTTTTGTTTCACTATTCAAATTCTGCTTTGAGAATGTTCACCACTTCCTGTATGGTTTCTACTTCAAGGTCGGTACGGGACACAAGCTCTTCAACTTCCAAATCGAGAACGCTTTTAGCCGTATCACAACCAATATTCTTAAGTTCATCAATGATCCACTGATCGATTTCGTCTGAAAATTCTTGTAAAGCAACATCTTCCGCGTCAGTATCAGTATCGCGGTAAACATCAATCTCATAACCAGTTAACTGTCCGGCCAACCGGATATTGAATCCACCTTTCCCAATGGCCAGAGAAACCTGGTCGGGTTTCATGTACACGTCAGCTTTTCCCGTTTTACTGTCAAGATTTATGGAAATCACTTTTGCGGGAGACAGTGCGCGTTGAACATACAAACTTTCATTGGTAGTGTAATTGATCACGTCGATGTTCTCGTTTCTTAATTCTCTTACAATACCATGTATCCGCGATCCTTTCATTCCTACACAGGCACCCACCGGGTCGATACGGTCGTCATATGATTCGACCGCCACTTTTGCTCTTTCGCCAGGAATACGGACAATTTTCTTAATGGTGATCAGCCCATCGTAAATTTCAGGAACTTCTGATTCGAAAAGACGCTCCAGAAATACCGGTGATGTTCTTGATAGAATGATCACAGGGTTGCTGTTTCTCATATCCACTTTGGAAACAACCGCACGGATGCTATCACCTTTTTTGAAATAATCAGAAGGAATTTGTTCCGACTTGGGCAGGATCAGTTCGATGCCCTCATCATCCAGGATCAGAATTTCTTTTTTCCAGACCTGGTAAACTTCGCCTGTAATAACATCACCTACTTTTTCTTTATATTTTTTGTAAATGGAATCTTTTTCATAATCCATAATTTTGGAAACCAGGTTCTGACGGATGGCGAGAATTTCGCGGCGTCCGAAATCGGCAAGAAAAATCTGCTCTGAGACTTCTTCACCTACCTCAAAATCCGGCTCAATCTTAATGGCATCTGAAAAGGCAATTTCCAGATTCGGATCCTGAACATCACCGTCTTCCACAATTTCACGGATATGCCAAATTTCCAGGTCACCACGGTCAATGTTCACAATTACATCGAAATTACTGTCTTCTCCGTGCTTTTTAGTAAGCATGGCGCGGAACACATCTTCTATTATGCGCATCATTGTTTCCCGGTCGATATTCTTGAATTCTTTGAATTCAGAAAAAGTTTCGACTAAGTTTATGTTATCCATTTCCAGTTTAATTAATTAAATTTTATAACAGCTTTAGTTTGTCTTATTTTATCCATCGGAATCCTAATGGCTTCTCCCGGAGTTAAAGTAATTTGCTTTTTGTTTTTTTTCTCAATTTCTTCCCGAAGTAAAATGTGACTTTCTTCAGCTTCCAACAATATTCCCTGAAGTTTATTATCATTTTGTAAAGCAACCGAAATATTCTTTCCGATATATTTCTTGTATTGCCTCAACATAGCAAAAGGATACTCCAATCCGCTCGAAAGCACCTTTAACTCATAATCTTCAACATCGCGATCCAGGTTTTTTTCAATAAACCGGCTCACGTCGATACAGTTTTCTATGGTCACGCCCTGGTCGCCGTCAATAATAACATTAATAACGTTGTCTTTGCTGACCCTGGCCTGCACCAAAAAACGACCGGTTCCTTCGAGAATATCGCTTACGAGTTGCTCTATTTTTTCTTTACTTATCATAAACTAACAAAAGAGGGGACTACCTGTCCCCTCACTATCAATCACCCTTTACTTTTGTTGTCCGACCAGGATTCGAACCTGAACCGGCAGAACCAAAATCTGCAGTGCTGCCATTACACCATCGGAC
>CAZPPK010000098.1:0-11100 GCA_964588415.1 uncultured Lentimicrobiaceae bacterium | reverse complement strand
TGGTAACAGAAGCCGGATTTTCGGTCTTTGCATTGGCCGAGCATGCAAAGAATACTCCTGTCATAGCCATTATGGTCAGACTGTAGATTTTAAACTTTTGCATACTTCTTTTTGGTTTTTTGATCATATTGATCCTCCTTTTGATTAATGAATAACTAAAATTATGGGTAAGTATATTGAAATCAACTGATGTTGAGAGTTGCACCAGTAAACTTTGGTAATTTTTAAGCTTTCCAGATGCTCCAACAACCGAAACATCAGCTAAAAATTCATGGTTTGCCTTAATTTCTTTGATGATTAGATGAATAAATGGGTTGAACCATAGTATAATGCGGAGTAATTCACCAAAGATCAAATCAAGAGTATGTTTTTGTTGAACGTGCAATTTTTCGTGAGCAAGAATGAGGCCTGCATCACGCAGGCTTAAAGTTTTCTGATCAATAAAAATCCAGTTGAAAATGGAAAAAACAGCTACTTGTCTTGGGGTAATGGCAATATTCAGCCCATCTTGTGCTGTTTTATTTGATTTTACCCACAGCAATACAATTGAGATGAAGCTCCATAACATTCGCATAATTTGGATGCCAGCGATACCCAGATAAGTATAAAGCAGGATTGAAGCTTCATAATGAGATGTTTGTGATTTTGACCCTACAGTAACGGCGTTAAGCCATATCCCGTTTATAGGATCTTTTATAGGCAGGTGGACAAAAAAATCAATTTTCGGGAATGGAACCCCAAAAAATCGCAGAACAGGGAATAAGCTTATACTGATGAGTGCAAGAATCAGGTAAAAGCGTATAAAATTAAAAGGTGCCTTGTTCTTCAGGGAAAAGAAATAAATCCCGTAGAAAAAGAGTCCGATTAAAACAGACCTGATGCCGAAGATATAAAAAGGCTGCATTTTAAATAATCAGTTAGTTATTAGTCAACTTCCATCCTTTTATTTTCAATTTCTTTGTTCAGAAGCTCTCTGAGTTCTTCCAATTCTTTCAGACTCAGATTATTGTTCTGAGAAAAGAAAGAAGCCAGTGCAGTCGAAGGTACTTCAAAGTAATCGTTAAAAAATCTGGAAAGAAACCTGTTACGATAAGTTTTCTTAGAAACCAGGGGATAATAGATGAAAGTTTTTCCAGTCGGCCGGTGCCCGATAAAGTCTTTTTTCTCCAGTATCCTTATTATTGTAGAAACTGTATTGTAGGCCGGCTTTGGATCGGGAAGTTGTGCTATGACACCGCGTACAGTGCTATTTCCCAGTTTCCAGACTACCTGCATAATTTGTTCTTCTGCCCGTGTTAATGTTTTCATCTTAACTAAAGAATTAGTTTTGTTATGCAAATATAAAGTAAGAAAATAAAAAATGCAACTAATTTCTTAGTTATTTTTCGTTTTTTCAAAAATCGGCTTTTCAACCGTCGGTAATAAAATGAATGAAGTTATGAAGGTATTGACCATATTTGCAGCTATTTTTATATCTTTAACCTCTATTGCTGGAGGTTATGGTATGAATTTTGGGTTTATGCCGGAGCTGAAATGGAGGGTTGGTTATGCTGTGTGGTGGATTATTGCTGTTATTCTGATAGTTGGGATGGTGATTTATTTTAAAAGAAAAAAGAAAGAAGTGGCTGTAATCGAAATAAGAATTTAAAAATGAAACTGCAAATTTTGGATAGATCGATTATTACTTTTTTGTTGCGATTGCGCTATATGAGATGGCTATTAGTTTGTCTCTTTGCAGTCACAATCATGTTCCAGGTTCATGCTCAAACCATAGTTAATGGCAAGGAGTTGAATTTAGGTGCCAAAGGTGACCAGATGTTTCCTGCATGGGAGCCCCATGGTCACTACCTGGCTTATCAATCTAATCAAAATGGGAACTGGGACATTTTTGTTTATGATTTTCAGATGAATAAAATATCCCAAGTTACCTTTTCTACAGATGATGAAATGCATCCAGTTTGGGTTCCTGGCAAAAATGCTTTGGTGTACGATTCAAAGAGAAACGGTGAGTGGCACATTTATTATAGAGATCTGAATTCAGGACAGGAAAAACCTCTTTTTGTCCAGAAAGTTGAAGCCCGTGAAGCTTCTTTTACCCCATCCCGGCATTTGGTTGCTTTTTCAGGTTTTGATCCATCGTCAAACCATTGGCAGATTTTTACTTATGATCTTGTTTATAACAACTTAAATTTGCTCACAATAATACAGGGTGATGCTCATTTCCCTGTATTCGCCCAAGATGGCAGGGAACTGGCATATCAAGTACATGATTTCACGGGTAATAACTATATTCAGTTAACAAATTGGTTTGGAGATTTTTATAAAGTATTAAGAAAGGGCAGTGGCAGAGTGTCGTGGGCTCCCGGCTCGTGGCGTATGTTTTTTGTTTCTAAAGGTGGCAATAGTGAATCAATTGTAAGCCTTGGACAGGACGGAGGCGACTTTCAAAAAGTGATAACATCTCAGTCTCCCATCAGTAGTCCTGCGGTTTCACCCGATGGCAAAGAGCTGGCATTTGCAAAACAAACTGCAAACGGTTGGAAGATTATTGTCACAAAAATGCCATTTTAAACTTAACTAATCAATAAAGCGATCCCAGATCGTGACAAGTTTTTCCTGTCGGCTTTTGCAATTATCTTTTTCAACTTTAAAATGAAGGCTTCCGTCCGATAATCTATAGGTATAGATACCTTTTTCTATTCCACAAGGTGTTTTGCCTGCGAGATATAAAAAGGAAATTTGATTGCCTTCAATGGAAAATGATCCCTTTTGGTAATTGTGACTATCAACGGAGGGAATATCGATGCTGAATGTATTGTTATGAAATTCAAGTAAAGCCCCATCGCTGCGGCTGACCCAGGTACCTTCCAGAATTGTTTTCGCCTCAGGCTTTGACGTAGAAGGTGTTTCAGACGGTTTGTTTTGCGGTTCCTTTTTATTTAGGGTTTGTTCCGACTGTGTTTTAGTGACCGGTGTCGATTTTCGTGTAAGAAAGTATGAAGTTATTGCCGCAATAATTGCCAGCAGTATAATGATCAAAAGAATTGTTAAAAAGCTTCCGGGCTTTTGGGGCTTTCTGCGTTTTCTTTTTTTTGTACTCATGGTTTTTCTGCTAAGATAAGAAAATCACAAGAGCGATAAACTGTTTTAAGATAGCTATTGGGTATATTATATTCATTAAAATTTTCCGGAAAAGTATTAGTTTGTTTCATGTTTTTCATCTTAAGATTGCCTTTCCAATTAAAGCTAATTCAAATATTTCCCCTACGGATTTATGATTTTTTTTGTCGATTTTCTCGGATGGTAAAAGATCGATGGAGCTTTTTTAGAAAAATTTTTATTAAAAGGATTTTTTAAAATAAGAAGATGAAATTTTTATTACTTTTGGATATGTTAGAAGGCGATTTTTATAAAACCATAATTAAGCCTTCAGAAGGACTTTATAAAGATAAGGGAAGTAAATTTATAGCGAGAGTCTTTCACGTAGAAAGTGTAGAGCAGGTTAGGGAGAATCTTTCCCAACTAAAAAAAGAATTTCATGATGCCAGACATTTTTGTTACGCTTATTGCATTGATCCCGAAAATGAGACTTTAAAAAGTTCTGATGATGGCGAACCGGCTGGAACAGCAGGGAAACCGATTTTAAACCAGATACTTTCTTTAGAGTTATATAATGTCGTTGTTGTAGTTGTCCGTTATTTTGGTGGGAGAAAACTTGGGGTTAGCGGACTGATAAGAGCTTATAAAACAGCGACTTTTAGTGCGTTAAATGCTGCGGAAGTTATTGATGGAGCAATTACCAGGAAGATAAATATTTTGTTTGATTACACGTCGACAAATGACGTTATGAAGATTATTCATGAGAACCAAATTAAAATTATAGACAAGAATTTTGCGAGGCAATGTAACTTAATTTTGGAGGTGGAGAGAAAACAAACGGAAAAAATTAAGATCCTGTTTGATGAGTTTTTTGGTATTGTTATTAATTGACAGGAAAATAGTAAGTTGGTGTGAATTTCATATTTGGTGTATATACGATAAAAAAAAATAAAAGTCAATAGCGAGCACCCTTTTTTTTACACTAATTATGTTATTTATTTGTTAAAAAATTATGATAAACGCTTTTGGAAATGCCAATATTTGATTTCTAAATATTTATAACTTTTTTGAAAATTTAAAACTAATTATTAGAGGAAGTTTACCAACTAATGAAGAAGAGACACGAAGAAATATGGGATAAATGTATCGCTGTAATTAAGGATAACATTCCCTACCAAAGTTTTAAAACATGGTTCGAGCCCATAATTCCGATAAGGTTGGAAAACAATATTTTGACTATACAAGTGCCTAGTCAGTTTTTTTATGAGTGGCTGGAAGAGCATTATATACATCTTCTAAAAAAAACTATCAAAAAAGAGTTGGGCCTAGCCGGCAGGCTTGAGTACAGTATTATAATGGAAAAATCTTCCTATGAAAACCCCAACCCTATTACAATAAACTACCCTACAACTAACAAAAAGAATGTGGATAATAAGCCAGTTATAATGCCTTTGGATTTAACGAATGGCAAAACACGCGAAATTCCAAATCCTTTTATCATTCCGGGATTGAAGAAATTGAAAGTTGAATCCCAATTGGTTGAGAGCTATTCTTTCGATAATTTTGTTGAAGGTGATTGCAACCGCCTGGCAAGATCTGCCGGATGGGCCATTGCAGAAAACCCTGGCAAAACGGCTTTTAATCCAATGCTAATATATAGTAATGTCGGATTGGGAAAAACGCACCTTGCACACGCCATCGGACTTCAGGTAAAAAATAATTTTCCAGATAAGATCGTTTTGTATGTTCAAACAGAACAATTTATAAATCAATATATTGATTCGGTCAGGAATAACAACCATAATGATTTTGTTCATTTCTATCAGATGATTGATGTATTGATCCTTGATGATGTGCAATTCATTGCTGGAAAAGAGAAGACACAGGATGTTTTCTTCCATATTTTCAATCACTTGCATCAGAGTAACAAACAAATCATACTAACCAGCGATAAACCGCCCGTGGAACTTAAAGGCATGGAACCACGTTTGCTTTCACGGTTTAAATGGGGACTGGCAGCCGACCTGCAACCACCCGATCTGGAAACAAGAATTGCCATATTGCAGAAAAAGCTTTATGCGGATGGCATAACGATGCCAAATGATGTGATTGAATACTTGGCTTATAATATTACGACTAATATCCGTGAGATGGAAGGCGCCCTTATCTCTATTTTAGCGCAGGCTTCCCTGAATAAAAAAGCCATCACACTGGAACTTGCCAAACAGATGATTGATAAATTTGTTAAAAATACAACACGTGAAATATCAATTGATTACATCCAAAAAGTTATTTGCGATTATTTTGAAATTTCCCTGGATTTGATTAATTCCAAGACAAGAAAACGGGAAATTGTCCAGGCGAGGCAAATTGCTATGTTTTTCTCAAAGAAGCATACCAAAAACTCTCTTGCAAGTATTGGATTGCAATGTGGAAACAAAGATCACGCTACCGTTTTACACGCTTGCCGTACCGTAAACAACCTAATGGAAACAGACCGGCAGTTCAAAGCCCATGTTGAGGAAATCGATAAAAAGTTGAGATTCTGATCACATCTTCAATTTTGTTATTACCATTATTTTAAAATTAAAAACGTAGTTGCAAAATTCAATTTTGATTGAAAAATTCTTAATCACAAATAGCAATATTATTTATTGATTCATGTTTTGGGTTTGAACTTGCATTTGTTTTGACAAAAGTAGAAATATGTGCTGTTTGGTTACTAATTCCGTTTCATAAACTATCTTTGAAAAAAAGACTTGGTGAAACCTAAACTTCAACAAGTAATAAATTTATCATTTTCAAGATTTATGAAATTTCCTAATAATAAAGAGATTATAGAAGTCGCGAAACGTATTGCACCATACATTCACAGAACTCCGGTACTGACTTCAGAATACTTTGACAAGCGCCTTGGGGCCAATCTCTTTTTTAAATGCGAAAATTTTCAGAAAGTAGGGGCGTTTAAATCGCGCGGCGCGGTAAATGCTGTCTTTTCTCTTGATGATAAAGATGCTAAGAGGGGAGTAGCTACCCATTCTTCAGGAAATCATGCGCAAGCGCTGGCTCGTGCAGCTGCTTTAAGAAATATCCCTGCGTACATTGTAATGCCTGAAACTGCTCCAAAAGTAAAAGTTGCTGCTGTGAAAGGTTATGGTGGACGGGTTACTTTCTGCAAACCTACTTTGCAGGCTCGTGAAGAAACATTAAAAAAAATAGTTGCTGAAACAGGAGCTATGGAAATACATCCATATGATAATCTTAAAGTTATTGCGGGACAGGCAACTGCAGCCATGGAACTAATAGAAGAACAACCGGATTTAGACTTGATACTTTGCCCGGTGGGCGGCGGTGGTTTGCTAAGTGGTACAGCGCTTTCAGTCCACTTTTTCTCACCATCAACAAAAGTTATCGCGTGTGAACCAGCAGGAGCTGATGATGCATATCGTTCATTTTATTCTGGAAAATTTGTTCCCAGCATTGCGCCTAAAACAATAGCGGACGGTCTGCTCACATCACTGGGCCATTTTACTTTTCCCATCATCCGTAAATTTGTATCTGACATCGTCCGGGTTGAAGAAAGTGATATTATTGAAGCTATGCAACTTACCTATGAAAGAATGAAGATAATTATCGAGCCATCATCAGCTGTACCATTGGCAACAATCCTAGCGAAAAAATTGGATGTCACCGGTAAAAAAGTCGGTATTTTGATTTCTGGAGGCAATGTGGATTTGAACCATCTTCCTTTCGATGATTAAATTTTTGAATGATGACAAAAGGGACCTTATATCTTATTCCAACCACATTAGGTGATAATGCTTCTTATAAAAGGGTTATCCCGGAGTACAATCAGCAAATTGTTTTTAAACTTACCAATTTTATTGTTGAGAAAACCCGAACTGCCAGAAGGTTTTTGAAAGAAATAGGACATCCTATTTCCATTGATGAAATGCAATTTATGGAATTGAACAAACATACTTGTGCTAAAGAATATGTGGGATTCCTGGATGTTGTGGAAAAGGGAATTTCTGTAGGGCTTTTGTCTGAAGCCGGTACGCCAGCTGTTGCCGACCCGGGATCTGTGATTGTAAAGCTGGCACACCAAAAGAGTATTCAGGTGGTTCCTTTATCTGGCCCGAACTCTATCATTTTAGCGCTGATGGTATCAGGCTTCTCTGGTCAACAGTTTTGTTTTCACGGATATCTTCCTAAAGATGCAGGGCTACTTTCAAGAAAGATTAAAGTGCTTGAAGCTGAAGCGCAACGTGATATCACTCAGATTTTCATCGAAACACCTTTCCGGAACAACAAAATGCTGGAAAGTCTGATAAAAAACTGCAAACCTCAGACTATGTTGTGTGTTGCTTCTGACCTGACGCTTCCGTCGGAACATATCATTTCTCAAAATATCGGTCGCTGGAAAAAAGAAACGGCAGACTTTAATAAAAAACCTGCCGTTTTTATTCTTGGTAAATAATTTTTTAATCGTGGTTATGTCCTTCCGGGTCGTGAGTATGGCCGTGTGAAATTTCTTCAGGAGCGGCCTCACGAACATCCAAAATACTTCCGGAGAAATACAGATCTTCACCAGCCAACGGATGATTAAAATCCATAATAACACTTTCTTCTTTGATGGCCAGTACTTTACCATCAATGGGGTTTCCGTTTTGATCTTGCATTGTAATCATTTTACCATCAGCAATCATTTCGGTATCAATTTTGTCGTCAATTTCAAAAATAGTCTTTTCCAGTTCAATAATGGCTTCATCCGAAGGATTGCCATAAGCCTGATCTGCCATCACCTGAAATCCGAAAGTATCTCCTTTTTCAAGACCTTTTAGGTTTTCTTCAAATGTAGGAAGCAATGTCCCGACTCCGAATAACTGGACAAAAGGCCTGCTTTCATCAACTTTCTGAATAATTTCCCCCTGCTCGTTATTTGAGCGTAAGGTGTAGGTCATGGTAACCACCATGTTTTCTCCTATTTTCATGACAATGGATTAAATTTAGAATTGATTAAGGCGGCAAAAATACAAAATATTATTTCATAGCCCCGTTTTGGAATTTTACAGGCCACAAGAGAAATTATTTTATTTCAGTCATTTTATAATTTAACAAGTTGGTTCTTTGTATGATTTGGCATCTGACTTCAGTCCAATCACTATTTGGTTTTCACAATATTTTGTAGCTTTGCCCCTTCAAAAAACGAGATAAAGTTGATGGAAATTCCCAGCAAATACAATCCTGTAGAAACGGAAGAAAAGTGGTACCACCACTGGATGGCTAAAAGATATTTTCATTCGGAACCTGATGAGAGAGAGCCTTATACGATAGTGATTCCCCCACCTAATGTGACCGGTGTACTTCACATGGGTCACATGTTGAATAATACGATTCAGGATGTGCTTATCCGCCGTGCGCGTATGCAGGGGAAGAATGCCTGCTGGGTTCCGGGAACCGACCATGCTTCTATAGCCACAGAGGCCAAAGTCGTGGCTAAATTGACCCAGGAGGGTATCGATAAGAACAAGCTTACGCGCGAAGAATTCATGAATCATGCGTATGAGTGGAAGGACAAACATGGTGGAATTATCCTGGAACAGTTGAAAAAACTTGGTGCATCGTGCGACTGGGAACGGACGTGCTTTACTATGGATGAAAGCCTTTATGAATCTGTGATCGATACTTTTATTGACTTGTATGATAAAGGGTTGATATACAGGGGTATCAGGATGGTGAACTGGGATCCGCAAGCTAAAACTGCTGTTTCAGATGAAGAAGTGAACCACAAAGAAGTTCAGTCGAAACTGTATTATTTGCGTTATGCTGTGGAAGGCAGTGATGATTTCCTGACCATTGCTACAACACGGCCGGAGACCATTCTTGGAGATACGGCAGTTTGCGTTCATCCGGAAGATGACCGTTTTAAAAAATTCCATGGTAGAAATGTTATCGTCCCGTTGATAAACCATGCTGTTCCTGTGATCGTGGATGAGTACGTTGATCGTGAATTTGGTACAGGCGCATTGAAAATTACACCCGCACACGACATCCATGATTATGAACTGGGCATCAAACATAAACTCGAAAGCATTGATATCTTTAATGATAATGGTACTTTAAACGAAGCTGCCCGGCTCTATGTAGGGAAAGATCGGTTTGAAGTCAGAGAATTAATTGTCAGGGATTTGGAGAAATCTGGCAATTTGGTGAAAATTGAAGACTATGTAAATAAAGTAGGATTTTCAGAACGCACCGATGCTGTCATTGAACCCAAATTATCTACTCAATGGTTTTTGAAAATGAAAGAGCTGGCAACAACAGCACTTAAAGTGGTGGAAGAAGATGAAATCAAGTTCCATCCCGCCAAGTTCAAAAATATCTATCGCCATTGGATGGAAAATGTTCGCGATTGGAACATTTCGCGACAACTTTGGTGGGGACAACAGATTCCGGTTTATTACCTGCCTAACGGTGAATTTGTGGTGGCAAAATCCAAAGAAGAAGCATTGGAAAAAGCCAGGAAGCAATTTGATTCTAATTTGCAGATTTCTGATCTTAAGCAGGATGAAGACGTAATGGACACCTGGTTTTCTTCATGGCTGTGGCCAATCTCTGTTTTTGACGGCATACGTTTTCCGGATAATAATGAGATAAAATATTACTATCCCACCAACGCTCTGGTTACAGCTCCCGATATCATTTTCTTTTGGGTTGCCCGGATGATTATGGCAGGATTGGAATACAGGAAAGATATTCCATTTAAGAATGTTTATTTTACTGGGATTGTTCGTGATAAGATTGGGCGCAAGATGTCAAAAACGCTGGGAAATTCTCCCGATCCCATCGGGTTGATTGAGCAGTTTGGGGCTGATGGTGTACGTGTGGGAATGTTACTCACTGCCCCGGCCGGAAATGATCTTCCCTTTGATGAATCTTTATGTGAGCAGGGACGTAATTTCAGCAATAAAATATGGAACGCCCTGCGACTGGTAAAAGGCTGGCAGGTTGATGATAACCTGGAAACTCCGGAGTACAATAAGTTGACTACGAAATGGTTCGAATCTAAAATGGATCAGGTAGCTGGAGAAATAGAGCAATATTATTCCCAATACCGTATTTCGGATGTTCTGATGTCTGCTTACAAGCTGGTCTGGGATACTTTTTGCAGTTGGTATCTGGAGATTGTGAAACCTGCCTATCAACAACCGATCGATGCCCAAACCTATGAGCAGACAATCACATTTTTCGAATCCCTGATTAAAATGCTGCATCCTTTTATGCCTTTTATTACTGAGGAAATCTGGCATCATCTGCGTGAGCGCAAAGAAGGACAAGACATTATTGTTTCTGATATGCCCGTTCCCGGAACCTGGGATCAGGAAATTTTGAGTGGTTTTGAAAGGGTTGAACAGATTATTATTGGAATAAGAAATCTCCGCAAGGAAAACAATATTCTTAACCGCGAGTCTATTGAACTTAAAGTCAGGGAAGGTGAGAATGCTGATTGTGACTTTTATCCCGTTGTATCAAAACTGGGAAATGTTTCCGAAATTGAAACAGTTATAGAAAAACCGGAAGGAATGCTGGTGTTTACTGTTGGTGCTCAGGAATATTATGTTCCCAGAAGCGAGAGCGTAGATGTTGAAGCCGAAATCATAAAGATTAAGGAAGAGTTGAATTATACACTCGGTTTTCTGAAATCGGTGACCCAAAAGCTTTCCAACGAAAGGTTTGTCAATAACGCACCCGAAGTTGTGGTTGAAAAAGAGCGCCAAAAACAAACTGATGCTGAAGCCAGGATTCAGGTGCTTGAAGAACAGCTAAAAGGACTGAAAGGTTAAATCCGAATTTATCTGCAAGTAGTTTCTACGGACAATCTTTGAAAGCAATCTTTTAAATTCTTTTCAGGTTCAATTTTATCTGAGAAGGTCATGATTGTGTTTCCTGTTTTCGTCAATGCAACACCCTGAAAATTTTTCATAACAATGTCGTATA
>CAZPPK010000097.1:0-11103 GCA_964588415.1 uncultured Lentimicrobiaceae bacterium | reverse complement strand
CAATAATTTAGAAAAATTCGTGGAATGCTGCAAATTTTTGTCATGTACTTAGGAAAACACTAATAAATATGGTCTTTTCATTTTTGTTTCTATTTTAGATTTAGTAAATCTGTTTTTTCATTGGCAACAGTTAACCAGTTTTGTTTTCGTTGTCAACTCAGCGTCTGAACCGCCAATTTCTGTAATTAGCATTCAGAAAAAGAATATTTAGCTATTTTTGCATACAACCTCCTTTCTTTGAATATGTATTATTATTCGCATGATACGTTCATATCAATTTAAGGAGGTTTTTCTTCCTCCCTACTACTTTAGTATGTTATGAAATCCTTGGGATCGAATGTGGGTCGAAAGGATATTTCATTTTGGTTTTAGTTTTACAAAGTTAAAAAAACCGAGAAAAGCAAATTTTTAACAAATTAATTTCGGAAAAGCATACCTGTACCAAACTATGTTTATATGGTTCAGCTATTTACACAGAGTTGAGGGAAACAGGCACAGGCTCTTTTAGTGACGGCACGATCCAACTGTTGCATTAGCCACTGCTAAGAAACAGTACGCTGACAGACTGATTATTATGATCTGCGCTGATCCAATTGATCTTCTAAACTTAATCAATCTGCTACGTTAGACTGGGATTTAAAATTCAGCTTCCCAAAACATTCGGATTACAAAATCCGAATGAGCACGGTAATCAGCAGTAGGGAGGCCATGCATGGCCTCCCTACTGCTGATTAAAGACCCTTTTGATCATAACAAATCATAACAATCATAAAAAATCAGTGTCCCATTTAGAATACAAGCGTGAAAGTTGCACCGTTTCCAGCACGTGATCTTACAGAAATGCTTCCTTTGTGCATTTGCATGATTTGCCGCGACAGGCTCAGTCCAATGCCGGAACCCGTTTTCTTAGATGTAAAAAACGGCATAAAGATTTTATCCATGGCATCCTGGCTGATACCGGTTCCGTTGTCCGTCACTTCAATAACAGTCCGGTTATTCATGTTCACGGAAGCCACCAAAGTAATCATCCCTTCATTTTGATTCTTAAGGGCATCAATCGCGTTAAGCAAAAGATTGATCATTACCTGGTCAATCAAATCGGGATCGGCGAGTAATTTCAGGTCAGACGGAAAAATCCGGCTTACGACTTTGATATTTTGGGCTTCTATTTTGGTTTGCATGAGTTCCAGTTGCCGCTGGAACATTTCTTCAATATGAAAATACCTGAAATGCGGTTTTGGAATTCGGGTAAGATTGCGGTACAATTCCACAAAATTCAGCAACCCTTTGCTTCTCTTTTCAATGGTTGCAATGGCGCTTTCTATATTTTCAAGGTCTTCAACATCTTCTTCACTGGACAATTCGTGATTTTTTTGATATTCTTTAATAATATCCTGAACGGTAGAAGCCAGAGAAGAAATCGGGGTAATGGAGTTCATGATCTCGTGCGTCAGAACTCTGATCAACATCTGCCACGATTCAATTTCTTTTTGTTCCAGTTCGGGATGAATATCCTGCAGGGAAACGAGCAAATATTTATCGCCACGCATCAGAAATTCAGTAGCATGAATAGAAAGTTGAAGCAATTCATCTTCAACATACAGCTTTACCAGTTTCTTTTCACCTGCTTTGATTTCCATCAAAGTCGTCGAGAGCTCTTCTGAGATATTCTTCATTTCCTGGATATTCCGGACATGCTTTACCTGAAGCAAACGCTTTACGGCATTGTTATATACATCAACTTTTCCGTCGTGCTTGAAGACCAGAACGCCAATACTCACATGCTGAATGACCGTTAACAGATAATTGAAGTTTTCTTCTTTTTCGGTTTTGGTCCTTTTGAAAGCGTCGATCACTTCATTCATTTCATGATTCAGGACGTCAAAACTTTTTCCCATTTCGTTGTCCACAAAAGAGCCCATAAAATCTGAATGACGGATGGATTCAAAAAAACGGGTCAGCTTTCGGTTGGTTTGTTCTGTATATCTGATGAGAAAGATCACTTGCGCCAGCAACAATACTGAAAGCATCACCGAGCTTACTATATAAGTTGATTTCTCATGGAAAGCAAAGATCAATAACAGCGTGATGATGATAACACTAATCCGTAGAATGATCTGGAAACGAAATTTTTTATAAACCATATTTTTCAATTCTGCGGTAAAGCGAAGCCCTTGTTAAGCCCAATTCTTTTGCTGCACGACTGATATTTCCACCATATTTGTCCACCACTTTACGGATGAGCATTTTTTCAGTGTCTTCCAGGTTCATATTCACAGGTAAAATATCCCGTTGATTTTCTTTGGTCTCATTCATAAAGAAATCTTCGGGTTCCAGAATATTTCCTTCACTCATGATGATCGCCCGCTCGACAGCATGTTGCAGTTCACGGATATTGCCCGGCCAGTTATGCATTTGCAGCCGCTTTAACGTTCCAGCGTTGATACGTTTTAACGGGATTTTATATTTCTTGCAATACGTTTCAATGTAATACATAACCAACGGCTCAATATCTTCTTCCCTTTCACGCAAAGGAGGAATGGTAATTTCCACCGTATTAATTCTGTAAAGTAAATCCTGGCGGAATTTGTTTTCTCTTACCATTTCGTATAGAGGCATATTGGTAGCGCAAATAAGGCGGACATCCACCGGAATTTCCTTACTGGAACCAAGGCGCACCACTTTTCGGCTTTGCAAAACGCTCAACAATTTGGATTGTAAATTGGGTAAAAGATTTCCAATTTCATCCAGGAAGAGTGTTCCTTTGTTGGCCACTTCAAAGCGTCCGGGCCGGTCTTCGCGGGCATCTGTAAAAGCTCCTTTTTTGTATCCGAACAATTCACTTTCAAAAAGACTTTCCGTAATAGCTCCCAGGTCCACATTGATAAACATTTGATCTTTGCGGTGTGAAGCGCGATGAATCGCCCGGGCAATGACCTCTTTTCCCGTTCCATTTTCGCCCAGAATTAATATGTTGGCATCGGTTTTAGCTACCTTTTCAACTGTTTTCATCACTCTTTTCATGGCACCGGAAGTTCCGATGATATTGCTGAAAACATGATCCTGATCGGCAGCAAGCATTTTGTTGGTTCCCCTAAGATTTTCCAATTCTACTTTGGATGCTCTTATATTAAGAGATGCTTCCAGGGTGGCAAGTAACTTATTGTTTTCCCATGGTTTGAGAATGAAATTTGTAGCTCCTTCTTTGATCCCCTGAACAGCGAGTTCGATATCACCATAGCCTGTGATAAAGATTACTATGGCGGCAGGATCAACTTCCAGGATTTTATTCAACCAGTGAAAACCTTCTTTGCCGCTGGTAGCATCGCGTGAAAAGTTCATATCCAGCAGGATTACATCATAACTTTCATTTTTAAGAAGGTCGGAGATATTTTCAGGATTCTTTTCCGTATGAACAGTTTGAAAATGCTGCCGAAGGTACATTTTAGCGGCCAATAAAATATCTGTATCATCGTCAACAATCAGGATTCGGGCTTTAACTTTAGGCATAATCTTTATTTAAAAGCTGGTGCAATAACGTTTTTAAAAGTACGAACAATTGTACACTGATGTACAAATATATGAACGATTTCGAACACAAATAGTTACACATTAAAATTAAAAAATTTTTAAAATTTTGACATCCAATTAATTAGTGGTAATGGCACAAATTTAGATGCTATGATGTGGGGTTTAGTTATTTTAATACTTCAATGGTAAACTTTTCAGGAAACTTTTGATCCGGCTTGGGATGGCAAACGGGAAATTCCTGAAAAGTTTACATTTGTGATAAATACTGTAAATATGATAGAAACCAAAGGTCTGAAAAAAGTTTTCAAGTCAGGATACATTCAAACCGTAGCATTAACCAACATCAATTTAAAGGTAGAAAAAGGAGATTTTATGGCGGTTATGGGACCGTCGGGTTGCGGAAAATCAACATTACTGAACCTGCTGGGAATGATTGACGGAGCAACGGAAGGAAGTTATTATTTTATGGGAAGAGATGTAAACCGCCTACAGGAGAAAGAGAAAAACAACCTAAGAAAACGTACCATTGGTTTTATTTTTCAGAATTTTAACCTTATTGATGAATTGAGCCTTTGGGAAAACATCGAACTTCCGTTGATTTATCAGGGGATTAAGAAAGGGGAAAGAAAAAGAAGGGTAAATCAGGTTATCGAACAACTGGAAATCAGCCATAGAAAAGATTTGTTTCCGTCACAATTATCTGGCGGTCAGCAACAAAGAGTGGCTGTTGCCCGAGCCATAATCAGTGACCCCAGCATGCTGCTTGCCGACGAACCCACAGGCAATCTCGACTCAATGCATGGAGAAGTAGTCATGAACTTATTAAGCGATCTTAACAAACAGGGCATGACCATTGTTATGGTTACCCACTCCCAGCATGATGCCAGCTATTGCCGGCGGATAGTCCATTTGTTTGATGGACAAATTATTAACGAAAATCTGAATCGTATTAATTAGTCGAATTTAAAAAAGGAAACTCAAGTTTAAGAGATCAGTTTAATACAAAAGAGACATGCTGTTTAATTTTTTCAAAACTGCTTTTCGCATTCTTCTCAGGCAAAAAGGATATACACTTCTCAACTTGTTGGGACTGACTACAGGCCTTGTTGCTTTTGTGTTCATCTATCTTTACGTACAAAACGAAGTTTCCTACGACAGAAACTGGAAAGATTATCATAATATTTATCGTGTTACCGCAGATATTTCAACAGGTGGGAAGGCAGAAAAACTGGCCCTGACGCCTTATTTGCTAGGAGCAAAGCTGAAGAATAATTTTCCGGAAGTAATTCAGAAAACCAGTTTGTTTTTTACTGACCCTTCCGACAAAAATGCGGTTTCAACAGTACAGTACAAGGGGAAATATTACGATATCCCCAATCTCACAGTAGGTGACGCGCATGTATTCGACATCTTCAATTATAAATTTGTAGAAGGAAATCCTGATTCATGTCTTATAAAGCCTGCCAGCATGGTGATTTCTGAAAAGATCAAGAAGAAGATCTTTGGAGATGAGAATGCCATCGGAAAAAAAGTAAAGACAAGTGTAAGGGGGTATACTATTACTGGCGTCTTTTCGAGTAAAAAGAAACCCTCTCACCTGAACTTTGATGCCGTTATTTCGGTCTCCACTTTCAACAAAAAGGTTCAGGTGGAGCTTGACAAAAACTGGTTTTTGGTAGCCGCCTATACTTACATTAAACTAGCTGATACTACTAATGTTGCATCGTTTTCACAACGCGCTAATTATTTTGCAGATACCGCGCAAGAGCATTACATTAAAACTGAAAAGATCAAGATTTCAGGCAAAACCCACATTCATTTGCAACCGATTCAGAAGGTACACTTTTCTTCGGGACTGCAGTATGACAATCATTCTAACATCCGGCCTTCTTATTTATATGTTTTAGGGATTGTAGCCTTTTTTATTTTATTGACGGCTTCCATCAACTATGTCAACTTCGCGACAGCCCAATCCATCAAAAAGGCCAAGGCAATTGGAATCCGAAAAGTTCTGGGTGCGGACCGCAAGCAATTATTACGGCAGTACATCAGCGAATCGCTGATCCTGACATTTGTTTCTTTCCTTATCGCATTAAGTATTGTGGAAATTATCATGCCCGTGTTCAACGAACTGGTTGGAAAACACATCATTTTGATAAAAAGCCTCACCAGTGGTTATGGCATCTTTTTCGGGATCTTTTTATTGTTTATTATCTTTTTACTGGCAGTTTTAAGCGGTAGTTTTCCAGCTTTTGTCCTGTATGTTTTAAAACCTGTAGATGTTCTCAGGGGGAAAAATATCCTTCTGGGAAAGAACCGGGGAAACCAGCCTTACACTGCAGCCTCCCTTCGCAAAGCACTCGTAGTATTTCAATACTTTGCGGGGATTGGAGTGTTGATTTTCACCTTAGTTATGCAAGCTCAAATCCATTTTGTAGAAAACCGGGGATTGGGTTTTGATAAGAATAATATTATTGTAGTCAACAGCCCGCCAGATACTTCATTCGCCAGAAAAGCATCTTTTTTTGTAAATGACCTGGAAAAAGATTCATCTATTGAACTCGCTTCAACAGCGGGAAATATTCCAGGATATCTGACTGGAAAACTCATGTTGAGCGTAGGTGATACTACAAAACAGGGATCACAGGTTATGAGTAGTTTTGTAGTAGGAAATCATTATTTTAATTTGTTCAGGATTAAACTGGTCGCCGGGCAAAATTTCAGTTTATTAAATAGTAATGATACCACGCGAAATTTTATCCTGAATGAATCTGCTGTCAAATTCTTGCATCTAAAACATCCTATAGGTCATCCATTAACGACATCTTTCTCTGGCAAAGGAAAGATTATCGGTGTGGTGAAAGATTTTAACTATTCCGCCTTGTATCAACCCGTTGAACCACTTGCATTTTTGCTGATGCCGAAAGATGCCAGGTACGTTGTGTTCCGATATAAACCTGGAATGCAAGTCAAAGCTCTCGCCCACTTAAAATCTGTATGGGGAAAGTACAATAAAGACTACACTTTATATTACACTTTTCTGAATAATAAGCTGGACAGCCTTTATCAGAAAGATCAGAAAATGTTTTATCTTTTTATTTATTTTTCCATTTTCGTGATCTTCATTTCCAGCCTTGGTCTTTACGGATTGTCAGCTTTTTTGATAGAGCAGCGTTCCAAAGAGATCAGTATTCGCAAAGTGCTGGGCGGTTCCAAAAATCAGATATTGCTTCTGTTAGCAAAAGAATACCTGGTACTTGTTCTTATAGCAGGGGCTTTGGCATCACCTCTGGTTTATTTCCTTACCGAACACTGGTTGGAGAGTTTTGCCTATCACATCAAGCTCAGCATTCTATATTTTATTTTGAGTATTCTTTTCGTTTGCCTGATATCATTCCTGACCGTATTGATCCAGTCATACAGAATACTACAAAAGAGCCCATCTGAATATCTAAAATATGAATAGTCCTTTTCCTTTCCGGCATAAAGCCGGAAAGGAAAAGGACTATAACCATAAAACAAAACCATGTTAAATTCATCTTCAGGAGAAAAACTGTTTGAGTTTTTCTCACATACTAATTTCTTTTTCTTTAACCTTAAATCCGCAAGAAGTATCGTTATGAAAAGTCGTAATGTGCGTCAGTATTGGCGTAGCGCAGAAAAAAGCAACGCAGCCGTAGCATCAGCTACGGTGAGTAGGTTTTTTTGAGCATTCTCAATAATGGCGTGCAGTGCGGCTTCGTAATAGATATGTCCTTGCGGATTTAAGGTTTAATCAAAAGCTGTGTAAGCTGTTTCACCGTGCATTGCTTCGTCAAGGCCCATGGCTTCCTGTTTTTCAGAAACACGCAAACCAAATATTTTATCCACAATGATAAACAGGATAAATGTTCCCACTCCCGAATAAACAATGGTGGACAAAACAGCAATCAACTGAACAACAAACTGATGCGGATTTCCATAAAAAGCACCGCTGTATGCAGCCTGGATGGCAGGAGTTGCCAGCAAGCCAGTTAACAGAGCTCCTATAATTCCACCCACGCCATGAACACCAAAAGCGTCCAATGTATCATCATATCCCAATTTTGGTTTTACGTAAGCTACCATCCAGAAACAAACCAATGAAACAATCACTCCTATAATCAGCGCTCCGGGTACCCCCACAAAACCTGAGGCCGGAGTAATGGCAACCAAGCCAGCCACAGCGCCTGTGGCAACACCAACCAGTGTCGGCTTTTTTCCGATAATCCAATCCAGAATAGCCCAAGTGAAAGCTGCAGTTGCAGCTGCAATATGCGTTACGAGAAAAGCACTGGCAGCCAATCCGTCAGCAGCCAATCCACTCCCGGCATTGAAACCAAACCATCCGAACCATAAGAGGGCAGCACCAATTGCAACAAAAGGAATGTTATGAGGAGGGATGGCATGTCCTTCATAGTCGCGGCGTTTACCCAACATCACAGCCATTACCAAAGCAGCAATACCGGCATTGATATGAACCACGGTACCTCCGGCAAAGTCAAGTGCTCCTAATTTTGCCAGCCAGCCGTCTGCTGACCAAACCCAATGTGCAACCGGATTATAGATAAAAAAAGCCCAAAGCAGAGAAAAAATCAGGAAGCCTTTGAATTTGATCCGCTCTGCAAAAGCACCAATGATCAAAGCCGGAGTAATTACGGCAAACATCATCTGAAAAAGTATGAAAACTATGTGAGGAATGGTTCCTATCATTACCGGAACTCCGTTTACAATTTTTCCGGTTGGCTGCGAATGTGAAATGAAATAAGGGCTTAAATCATTGATGTGAATTCCATTCAAAAATGCCCAATGAAAACCGCCAATGAAAGGGGCTAGCGGTCCGCTTGAGCTGCCGAAAGCCAGGCTGTAACCGCAGGCTACCCATTCGATACTGATTACGGCGGTGATCATGAAACATTGCATCAGAACGTTCAAAATATTTTTGCGCCGGACAAGTCCGCCATAAAACAGGGCCAGTCCGGGGATCGTCATCAATAAAACCAAAGCAGTAGCCACCAACATCCAGGCTGTATCACCTGTGTTGATTGTAGGAACAGGCACAGTCGCGGGCGCACCTTGAGCCATTAAAGGAAAACTTATCAATGTTAAAAAAGCTATAATTGCGATACTTATTTTTTTCATCTTAATTATTTTTCTGTGGCTTAACATGAGGAAGAGAAAGTTTCCACCGGTTCCTCCGGGTAAGAGTCTGTCTGTAAACTTGCTCATGTTTTAACCGGATTAAGTAGATTAATTTTCTTCTAATTCTTTGTTATACAATGCATCTGGTCCGCTTTCGCCAGTGCGGATACGATAAGTTGCTTCTATGTCAGAAACAAAGATTTTACCATCACCCATCTCTCCTGTCCAGGCCGCTTTCATAATCGCACTAACCGTTGTGTCGAGATTTTGATCACGGACAACGATCGAAAGCATGTGCCGCTGAATGTAATGAGAATGAAATACTTGTCCTCTTACCACCTGTTCCTCAGTGGATTTACCAAGTCCGGTCATATCCCAGTAAGAAAACCAGTCAATGCCGATTTCGTACAAAGCCTTTTTGACGTCTTCAAATTTTGACTTTCGAATAATAGCTTCAATTTTTTTCATGGTTTTATTTTTAGAATTTGGTTAAATAAAAAAAGGCTTACGGGTATTCCCATAAGCCTTTATATTTTTAAAATATCTCTATGGGAAGAACTTAAGTCATCCTGATTTGTTGTTGTTGATTTGATTGTTGATTGAAGCGTTGATTATTCAGCCCACCGTTTAATATTACCGTCTCAAATGACAATACCAGCTCATGGATAGCTTGTTGAATTTTTAAACGGGCGGCTCCAAATCGGCTATTCAGAAAAAGCGATGAAGAGAATTCTTTGGCAGGAAAATGGAATAAAAGACTTTTGCCCGCGAAGGCAGAAATCTTTGTTCTTAATATGTCTGAAAACAGATACTTCATTTCCTGATTATTTTCAATGTCAATGATGATGTTTGTCTTTGGAAGTTTTTCCTCATATCAACCATGTCAAAAATATAAATTTCCCCTTCCGGGAAAAACTTATTGTGAAACAGAATATTCATAAAAGAATTAACAAAATTTGAAATGGCCATGTTTTAATCACTGAAAATGAGCATATTGCAATTTTAACAACGACACCTAACGATTTAAAGGCCTTTTTTGCCTAAAATTGTAAACTGCCAACAATAACGTTTGCAAAGCGTTAGGAAACTTTGAAGAAGATTTAAAGTTTTTAGAAATTTCGGGAAATTTTCAAAGGATTCATGGCAAAATTTTCCATTAAAAATGAAAAAACAGCATCAATTAAACCTGAAAAAGTTGAAAGAAGTATCAGAGTTGATGTGAAATATTAACAAATATAGCTAAAATCACTTCATTTTTTATTCGCCATTTCCTCCGAACTCCATCAGGTAGGATTTGATAAAATCGTCCAGTTCGCCGTCAAGAACAGCCTGGACATTGGAAGTTTCATAACCGGTTCTGACATCTTTTATAAGTTTATACGGATGAAGCACATAAGAACGAATTTGGGAACCCCATTCTATTTTCTTTTTGTTGCCTTCAATTTCGGCGATGGCATCCTGTTTTTTTCGCAACTCAATTTCATACAATTGCGACTTTAACATACGCATGGCTTTGTCACGGTTTTGCAATTGGGAGCGAGTTTCCTGGCATTCAATCACCAAGCCTGACGGTACATGCCGTAACCGTACAGCGGTTTCAACCTTATTTACATTTTGCCCTCCCGGACCGCTGCTTCGAAATGTATCCCAACTGATATCAGCCGGACTGACAGTGATTTGTATGCTGTCGTCCACAACAGGATAAACATACACGGAAGCAAATGATGTATGGCGCCGGTTGGCAGAATCGAATGGCGAAAGCCTCACCAAGCGGTGCACGCCGTTTTCTCCTTTCAGAAAACCAAAGGCAAACTCTCCTTCAAATTCCAAAGAAACAGACTTGATTCCGGCTACATCGCCTTCCTGAAAATCCAGCTCTTTTACCTTGAAATTTTTCCTTTCGCCATAGCGGATGTACATACGCATCAGCATCTCAGCCCAGTCCTGACTTTCAGTTCCACCGGCACCCGGGTTAATCTTAAGGATGGCATTCAGGCTGTCTTCTTCTTTGCCCAGCATTTGCAAAAACTCCAGGCCTTCTGTTTTTTTTACTGCCAGGTCAAACTGTGCATCAAGTTCTTCCTTCACAGATTCATCTTCTTCAAAAAATTCGGCCAGGATGATTGTATCATTAACAGCGGTTTCAGCTTCGCGGTACTTTTCAGTCCAATGTTTTTTTTCCTGAATTTGTTTCAGCAGAGTCTCTGCTGCTTTCGGGTCGTCCCAAAAATCCGGGGCCTGTGTTTTTTCCTCTTCTTCTTCTATTTCCATGATCCTGTGATCGAGGTCAAAGATACCTCCTCAAGGCCAAAAGTCTTTCCGACAGGTCTTTCATCGCTTCTGCTGTGTACATAGGCTTTAAATTTTATGCAAAAGTAATAAGAATGGGGTTCAAATCGGATGTAAATCAGG
>CAZPPK010000096.1:0-11253 GCA_964588415.1 uncultured Lentimicrobiaceae bacterium | reverse complement strand
TAAGTAGCATAATAGGGTAGCTCTATAGAAACGTGTGTCATTGCTTCGTCGTACCTCCTCGCGATTGGGACGGCCTTTTAAGAGCTTTAAGCAGTTACAGAAGAATTATATGCTGTCATTAAAATATGTGGGTCATACTTTCTTGATCTTACATCTACCAATGACAACTTTCTGTAACAAGTTGTAAAATTGAGTCTTATAAAATTCCAAAAAACAATATACAAATCCTAAAAAATGACAAATTCTTCACAACTTCGGTCCCCCGACTTCAGACTTCGGTCATCCTACTTTATGAAAAGACACACTTTATGAACTCTCTACTATAATTTCTTCACCAGGTTAGCCATCTCTATAGCCGCCATGGAGGCATCGAAGCCTTTGTTTCCTGATTTGGTTCCGGCTCTTTCGATGGCCTGTTCGATGTTGTCGGTTGTAAGGATCCCGAAGCTCACGGGTACCAAGGTATCCAGTGACACAGAAGCGATGCCTTTGGCGACTTCTGCAGCCACGAGGTCGTAGTGCGAGGTGTTGCCACGAATCACGGCACCCAGGCAAATGATAGCATCGTATTGGCCGCTTTTTGCCATGCGTTTGGCCAGCAGCGGAATTTCGAAGGCGCCCGGAACCCAGACGATTTCAATCTGATCGTCCTTGGCTCCGTGACGTGTGAGTGCGTCCACAGCACCCGATAGTAATTTGCTTCCAATAAATTCGTTGAACCTGCCTACGACGATTCCGAATTTTAGTTTCTCTGCATTAAAGTTCCCCTGAATTGTTTTCATTAGTATGTTATTTAATTTTTGATTTATATTGTTTAAAGTTTAATCTATTTTTTAGCACTACTTCACCTATTCATTTTATCGTCATTGCAATCCACCAGGGGGCGGAGAAGCAATCTCATCCTAGCAACAGAGATACCTGTTCATTATTCACAAAACTTCGGCCTTCCGACTTTCTCTACTAATCATCAATCACGAATCACTATTTTAAATTCGTAAGGATGTGTCCCATTTTCCTGACTTTGGTTTCCAGGTAAAACTGGTTCACTTCGTTGTGATTGATCATGAGCGGGACGCGTTCTATTACCTTGAGGCCGAAACCGGAAATCCCTGAGATCTTCTTTGGGTTGTTGGTCATCAGGCGAAGCTGTTTGGCTCCCAGATCAGCCAGTATCTCAGCGCCGATGCCGTAATTGCGCATATCTGCTGGGAAGCCCAGCGCATGATTGGCTTCCACCGTATCCATGCCTTCATCCTGCAAATGGTAGGCTTTCAGCTTGTTCAGCAGCCCTATGCCGCGGCCTTCCTGGCGCATGTACAACAGGATGCCCCTGCCTTCTTCAGCAATCTTCCGCATGGCTTCATCCAGTTGCTCACCACAGTCGCAGCGTTTGGAGCCGAAAACATCGCCGGTAAGACACTCTGAATGCACCCGTGCCAACACGGGCTTTTCATCGCTGACATCCCCCATGGTGAGGGCAATGTGATGTTCTCCGGTAATTTTGTTTTGATAGCCGTGCGCCTTGAATTTGCCGTATTTCGTGGGTAATTCCGCTTCTGAGACTTTCTCGACCAGAGTTTCCGACTGACGGCGGAATTCGATCAATCCGGCAATGGTGATGAGCTTCAGCCCGAATTTCTTCTTGTACTCAATCAGATCGGGTACCCGCGCCATGGAACCATCTTCATTCATAATTTCGCATATCACACCTGCGGGGAACAACCCTGCCAGTTTTGCAAGATCCACGGCAGCCTCGGTGTGCCCTGCTCTTATCAGCACGCCGCCTTTGCGGTATTCCAGCGGAAAGACATGTCCGGGGCGATTAAAATCCGTAGGTTTGGCATCCATGTCCAGAACTTTTTTGATAGACCGTGCCCTTTCTTCCGCCGAAATGCCCGTGGTGCTGGTGGCAGCATCAATGGAAACGGTAAACGCGGTTTTGTGGATGTCGGTATTTTCCGCCACCATCATCCCGATCTCAAGCTGTTTGAGCCGCTTCCCGGTGATGGGCATACAGATGAGCCCGCCTGCATTCTTGGCCATGAAATTGATCGCCGCAGCACTTACTTTGCTGGCTGCCATGATCAGATCACCTTCATTTTCACGGCGTTCGTCATCAACGACGATGACCATTTTTCCCTGTTTTATGTCTTCAATAGCTTCTGCTATCGTATTAAAATCTTTCATTTTTTATTTTTCTGTTTTGTTATCTATTGTTATAAAAATCAGCTAATAAATGACTTTTTATATTGAACCTACCTCACACCCAAGACGGACAGTCTTCCAAAAAGAAATTGCCGCGTCACCTAAGGGCGCCTCGCAATGACGGATGTTTTTATAGAAGTTATTTGTAATGTATTGAACAAAAAACATCTATTAAGTCGTCCCTATCCGTGGCGTCCCGAAAGTTTTCGGGACAACGAAGCGATCTCATTACAAACAATCTTTTTCTAAAGTTATCCCCCTTACAACCCACGATTCTTCGCACTCCATCCATCATTTTTCATTTTTCCTGCCTTCGGCAGGTAAACATTCTTTTTACATAAATCCATTTTCGCCCAGAAACTCCATGTCTATGCTTTGATCTCCTTTCTTTCCGGGCAGACTGTTTTTCGTCAATAGTAATTTCTCTACATATTTAGCAATCATGTCCGTTTCAAGATTCACCACATCTCCTGGTTTCTTATCCATCAGCGTGGTTACCGTTGCCGTGTGCGGAATCACCGAAACGCTGAAAGAGCGTTCATCCATAGCCACCACCGTCAGGCTTATGCCGTCGATGGCGACAGAACCTTTGGGGACGATGTACCTGAGTAGTTCGGGGCTGGCTTCGACATGGATAATCCGGGCGATATCTTCCATGGTGATCTCGCGGATCACACCCAGTCCGTCCACATGTCCGCTCAGCAAATGCCCGCCCAGGCGATCGCTGAGTCTGAGGGCACGCTCCAGGTTCACCCGGTTTCCGGGGGTGAGCTTGTTTAGGCTGGTCCTACGTAACGTCACGGCCGTCACATCCACTGTAAAAGTGTTTGAATCCATTTCAACCACCGTAAGGCAGATACCGTTGGTGCTGATGCTGTCGCCGACCTTGGTGTCTTCCAGCACATGAGAAGCTTCGATGGATAACTTCACCGACTTGCTGCCCCTGCTGATCTGTCTGATACGGCCTGTTTCTTCAATAATTCCGGTAAACATTTCTAAATTCTTTTAACATATCCAGTAAGCATGATATCCTCTCCGGATTCGCATACTTTTAAATTTTCTATTTCAACTGCATCCGGCAACCTCGGAAAGCCTGCGCCTTCAACAGATGTCAGTGCCTGTGCACCGCCCAGTATTTTGGGCGCCACAAAAGCCACTACCTTGTCAACGATGCCCTGTTTCAGCGCTTCAAAATTCAGCGTTCCGCCGCCTTCCAGTAAAATACTGTCGATGTCTCGTGCCGCAAGTTCCCGCATGAGGAACTTCAGGTCCACCCTGCCTTCCACAGCGTGGCAAACCAACACATGCGCCCCTTTATCAGTCAACGCTTTGATTTTGGATTCCGGCACCTGATCTGTAACTGCCACGATCGTTTCACTGATCTCCAGAGTGTTGAGTAACTTAGATTCGAGTGGGATGCGAGCCTTGGAATCCACCACGATCCGCACAGGATTTTTGGTTTTCCCTGCCACATCCCTGACACTCAGCAATGGATTGTCCTTTAGCACAGTATTGATACCCACCATGATGGCGGCATATCGATTTCTGAGCTCATGCACCCGTTTCCGGGATGCTTCCCCGGAAATCCACTTAGAATCTCCTGAGGCAGTGGCTATTTTACCATCCAGGCTCATGGCGGTTTTCATCACCACAAAAGGCAGTTTGGTACGGATGAATTTGAAAAATACCTCGTTCAACTGCTGTACTTCCTTTTCCAGGATGCCGCTTTGCACTTCGATGCCTGCATTTTGTAACATGCCAATACCGCTACCGACCACCAACGGGTTTGGGTCAACGCTTCCCACCACAACACGTGAGAATTTACTTTGGACGATCGCCAGGGAACAGGGCGGGGTTTTGCCGTAATGGGAACAGGGCTCCAGCGTGACGTAAATGGTGGTGCCATCTGTTTCACCGTTGGCATCTTTAATAGCGTTGATCTCTGCATGGGGGCCGCCGAAATACTCATGCCAGCCCTTCCCTATCACGCAGTTTTCCTTTACTATGACAGCACCAACCAAGGGATTGGGATTGACAAAACCCATTCCGATCTTAGACAGTTCGATGGCCTGTTTCATGAAAAACGTATCACGCACTTCGCCGACCTTTTCCCAGATATTTTGCATAAAAAAATCCCCAAATGAAAATTCGGGGCACGATCAACAAAGACCACAAAGCATAACGCATTATGCCCGGTCGTCCATCAATTCTTCTATCATCCAGACTTTACTGTCGGCAATGGAATTTCACCATTTCAGTCTCGTCTCAGACGAGAGTCGCGGACTATCACCGCCGGTCGGGAATTCCTGTTTACTGAATTTTTCAGCTTAACAGGTCACCCTGCCCCGAAGAATCAATTATTATAAATTGCGACTGCAAATGTAGTAGTTTTTTCAACCCAAAATCACCATTAAATTTTCTCTATATCTGCATTTGAAAGGAATAATTCATACATCGCTGAATCACTGTATATTTTCATGATGATTTGACTAATAGAATCTAATACTGTCACTAATTTCCAAGACCTTCACGCCGGCAATTCAATCAAAGTTAAACAAAATCAATTCTTCAATGTCGGCTCAGAGATACTGTGTTAAAATCCAAATTTATTTACAATTATTTTTCAACATCTTTTACTTTTGTTCTCAGTAGAAAGAAGGCTTTGGTTTATGCTTTATACTGACTGAAGTCTATCTTGTGTAGTGGGAATGAAAAACTTCCCACTACTTTCTTCTCTAAACACGTGGAAAAGAAATAAAAAAACCATTCAAAAGCGGCTCTTTTCGCATGCATCTATAAGCTACGCCTGAATGACAACATTACCGCCGTGAACCGTATCTGAAACAACATAACCCGATTTGAAAAAAGCCAGCACTTCCACGGAACGGTCTCCATGATGACGGCAAGACAAGGGTTCCTGCGGCTTTGCTCCTTCTGTAAACGGAAACAAACACCTCACCCCTTTCCAGTTCTGGGTTAAACCTACCATTAAAGCATCCTGAACTGTGGTGCCCAGCTCATCACTGTTGTCAGTCCAGCTCAGGGTGAGGGTGGCGCCGGCTGCGGCAACCGTGGCAAAGCTCTCCGGAATCACCAGACTCCATTTGGAAATTATGACCTTGCTGAAATCCATGATAAGATAGGGATACACATCGGTAAATGCACGGTAGAAGCTCTCGCGCATGGCTGCTGCAGAGATTCTATTACCAGCGAAGAACTTAAACCCGATCCTTTTCTCACCTATTTTTCTCTGTGAAAAGTTGAAATAATTATTAATTTTGCAATCACAAATCGCGGCAGTAGCTCAGTTGGTAGAGTATCAGCTTCCCAAGCTGAGGGTCGTGGGTTCGAACCCCATTTGCCGCTCTGGATTGTTTAAAAGGGACCTCATATGAGGTCCCTTTTTTGTCATTCTGATCGGAACGGAGTGAAGAGAAGAATCTGTTTTAGAGTATTGAGATCTTTCACTTCGTTCAAGATGACAATTCTTTCTGTTTGAACTGTTTTGACACCGAGTAAATACTAATTTTACAAACCCAAAACAAGACTATGGTTTACACGTTAGGAGAGTCCCTGCTGGACATCATTATAGAAAATCTCAATCAGGTGGCTGCTAAGCCAGGGGGTTCTATGCTCAACGCTACCCTCTCATTGTGCCGCGCCGAAATTCCTGTGTCGCTGATCACAGAGTTAGGGGATGATGAAATTGGCACGTTGATCATTGACTTTCTTAAAAAGCACAACGCTTCCACGAAATTGATCATCCGGTATGAGGATAATAAAACATCAGTAGCTATTGCCGTGCTGGATACTGAAAAAAAGCCGCATTATTCCTTTCAGAAAAACTATCCTGAAGAACGCCGCCTGGCGCCTCTACCCGATTTCAAACGTTCCGACATCCTACTTTTCGGTTCTTTGTATTCACTCGATCCCGATTTAAGGTCTGTATTAAAAGCTTATGTGGAAGCAGCTAAAAAAGTAGGTACGCTCATCATTTACGATCCCAACATACGGTATCCAGAAACGCTGAGCGACCCATTTCTGAAAAATGCTTTGATGGAAAATTTTCAGATAGCCGACATCATCAAAGGTTCAGACGAAGATTATGAAGCTATTTTTGGGAAACAGGAAAGCGTAAAGCAATTGGAATCGCTTCACAAGATCAATCCTGCTGCCACTATGATCATGACCGAAGGGAAAAACGGGGCACTTGCATTGTTTGACGGGAACCTGATACACGTTGATGCACCTGAGATCAAGGTTGTAAGTACCATTGGTGCGGGGGATGGTTTCAACGCCGGGATGGTGGCTTCTCTGGCGAAAGCCGGAGACCAGGCAAAGAAAAAAATGAAAACAGACAAACATTTCAGGGAAAATCTCATACGGACAGGTATTCAGTTTGCATCTTCCGTTTGTGAATCAGATGAGAATTATATTTCCGAAGCATTTGGCTTTGAATGGAAATTAATAAGGCACTAAAAATGACATAGACACATGCTCGTGACTATCAGTTGCTCTTTTACTGTTCATCCTGAATGCAGGGGTGCCGGTGTGATGGAGCAAATGAAGGATCTCTTATAAAAAACTTTATTTGGGTAATGACTCAGATCCTTCGCTACGCTCAGGATGACAATTTGTTCCATTATCCCACTGAGAGGCAGTTCCATAACAATGTATTGGCTCTGATTATCAAATATTTAAACAATAAGACCCAAATCCCATCAAAAAAAACATTCCCTATCCATTTTATTTTTTGTACCTTTGCGCCAGTAAAAACAATAGGGGTGCCTTAATATTACGGGCTGAGATCAAACCCTCTGACCTGATCCGGGTAATGCTGGCGTAGGAACATGAGTTACAACCCATTTATCGGCTTTCCTCTGTTGATTTAATTATTTATTAATCAAATCAATCGAGTCATGCTTAAAAATTTTATCATCGGAATTATTTTCCTTTTCATGCCCTGGATGCTCCAGGCACAATTCCAACTGACGGGAAAAGTCAGCAATCAAAAAGACGGAAAGGCGCTGCCTGGCGCCAATATTGTGATTGGAAATTCTTTTCTGGCCACGACCAGCGACCTAAACGGTAATTTCACTTTCAAAAACCTGAAACCGGGTACTTATCAGATCAAAATAAGTTATGTGGGATTTGAAACGTACAAGGAAAAAATCAACGTAAAGAAAGATACGCATTTGAACGTACTTTTGAAATCCACATCTTACATGAGTGATGAAGTAATTATTTCCGCCACAAGGGTCAACGCCAATTCTCCCAACACTTTTGAGAACTTTTCCAGCACAAAACTGGACAAAGAAAATCTGGGAAAAGACCTCCCCTACCTGCTGAAGATGACGCCTTCACTGGTAGTGACTTCCGATGCAGGAACCGGTGTGGGATATACTGGCCTGCACATCCGGGGCGTGAGCTTGTCGGAAATTAACGTAACACTCAACGGCGTTCCTGTCAATGACGCGGAAGATCAGAGCGTTTATTTTGTGGACCTTCCGGATTTGGCTTCTTCCATCGATAATATTCAAATTCAAAGAGGCGTTGGGACTTCTTCCAACGGAGCTGCTGCTTTTGGCGCCAGCATCAACATTAAAACCGGTATTTTTAACGCCAATCCTTATGCCGAAATCGTCAGCAGTGCAGGCTCTTTCAATACCTTTAAAAATACTGTCAGCTTTGGTACCGGACTGTTGAAAAAACACTGGGTTATGAGCGGCCGTTTTTCGGACATCAGTTCCGACGGTTACATAGACCGCGCCACATCCAAATTACGTTCCGGCTATTTTTCAGCAGGTTACTACAGCAAACACAATATTTTCAAAGCCATTGTCCTGATGGGACACGAAAAGACTTATCAGGCATGGTATGGCGTTCCCAAAGACAGTCTGGCAACAAACCCCACTTACAATCCTGCCGGCATCATCAATGGTCCCGGTGGAAATTTTCTCGGGTATTATCCCAACCAAACAGACAATTACACACAAAACTATTATCAGTTGCATTATGCACACCAGTTCAATTCCAACCTGAACCTGGCCGCTGCCGTATTTCTGACACGCGGATTTGGCTATTATGAATCCTATGACAACAGCCAAAATCCTGTAAGCTATGGTTTAAATGATACCATCATCGGAAACACCGTGATTTCCAAGACCAGCCTGATTGAGCAGAAATGGTTGTCCAATTATTTTTATGGCTCCAACTTTTCCATGAATTACAAAAAAGGCGCTTCCCGACTATCTGTAGGCGGTGGCTGGAGCCGGTTCGACGGTGATCATTACGGGAAAGTGGTCTGGGCACAGGTAGCCACATTGGGCGAATATGATCGTAACTGGTACTTCAACAAAGGGCTAAAAACCGATTTCAATATCTTTGCCAAATGGAACTACCAGCTGAGTAACAAGTTCAACCTGATGGCCGATTTGCAGTATCGTGGCATCAATTACTGGATGCACGGCACGTTAAACAACCTGACGACGCTGGATCATCATCCAATATTTAACTTTCTGAATCCTAAAGCCGGCGTTTTTTACAAGATGAATTCACACAATAGTGTCTATTTCTCCTTCGCCATTTCACACCGCGACCCTAACCGTTCTGTTTACCGCGATGCTGACCCGGGTCAGGTGATAAAACGTGAGAAGCTGATGGATTATGAGTTGGGTTATAAACTGCAACTGCAAAAATTCTCGTTCGACGCTACGATGTACTACATGAATTACGTGGATCAGCTGGTACTGACCGGAAAAATCAATGACGTGGGAACCGCCATCATGACCAATGTTCCGAGCAGTTACCGTGCGGGAATTGAACTCGTAGCAGGCTGGCAGCTGGCCCGTACTTTGAGATGGAACCTGAATGCCACTTTCAGCCAGAACAAGATCAAAAACTTTACCGAATACACCGACAACTGGAACTATTACGACGATCCTTCGACTCAGCCTTACCAGTATTCAAAATATTTGGGAACCACGAATATCTCATTCTCTCCAGATGTCATTGCAGGAAGCAGCCTGGTGGCAACACCTGTCAAAAATCTTGAAATGACCTGGGACTCGAAATATGTGGGACGGCAGTATCTTGACAATACGTCCACCAAAGAGCGCAGTCTGAATCCTTATTGGATCAACAACTTACGTTTCGATTACACGTTTCATCCTTCCTTCGTAAAACAACTCAACCTGATGCTCAGTTTGAACAACATTTTCAATGTGGCCTACCAGAGCAATGCTTGGGTTTATACTTATATTTATGGTGGGCAGCAATATGAGATGAACGGATATTATCCGCAGGCCCGATTTAACTTCATGGCAGGTGTTGATTTGAAATTCTAATCAAGATACTGACACCCGGGGAAGAAGCAGTTTCTTTCCCGGATTTTTTGTAGTTGGTGGAGGGTTGAAAGATTCAAAGGTTCAATACTTTCTTCTTTCGATTAAAGAATAAAATGAAGCACGCTCCTTTAGGGGTTGGGGATGCCGAAGAAAGTTTTCTTACTTTTGCTTCTTGAACTAAAAACCCATTCATGGAACTGAATTTAAAAAGGCCGCTGGCATTTTTCGATATCGAAAGCACGGGACTGAATGTCTCGAAAGACCGCATTATAGAACTGTGTATCATCAAGGCAAACCCAAACGGAACCACAGAAACCAAAACATGGCTGCTTAATCCGGGGATCCCCATCTCGGAAGAGTCCATTTCCATTCACGGGATTACGGAGGAAATGGTTCAGGACAAGCCCGTTTTTAAACAGGTTGCCAAAGACATTTTCAGGTTCCTGAACAACTGCGACCTTGCAGGTTATAACTCCAATCGCTTCGACATTCCTATGTTGGTAGAAGAATTTCTGCGTGCAGATGTGGATTTTGAAGTGGAGAACCGGAAGTTTGTCGATGTTCAGAATATTTTCATGAAGATGGAGCCCCGCACGCTGAAAGCTGCGTATCGTTTTTACCTGCAAAAAGAGCTTGAAAATGCGCATTCTGCGGAAGCGGATGTGATGGCCACTTACGAAGTACTAAAGGCGCAACTTGATCATTATCAGAACACCGAATACACTGACAAGGAAGGGAATACAAGCCTTCCTGTAGTCAATGATATTGCAGGGCTATCGACTTTTTCGAGCCATCACAACAATGCAGACTTGTCGGGGCAGATCATTTACAATGATAAAAATGAAGAGGTTTTTAATTTTGGGAAGCATAAAGGCAAAACTGTCAAAGAAGTGTTTCTGAATGAGCCTTCGTATTACGATTGGATGCAGAAGGCGGATTTCCCGCTTTACACCAAAAAACTGCTGACACGCATTAAGTTCAAAATGGCCGGAAAATAAAATCACATACGATGAAAATAATTTGTATTGGAAGGAATTACAGTGAGCATGCCAAAGAGCTGAACAATGCTGTACCGGAGAAGCCGGTATTTTTCATGAAACCGGATACCGCTTTGCTGCAAAAGAACAACCCGTTTTTTTATCCTGCCTTTTCAAAAGACGTGCATTACGAAACAGAAATAGTTTTGAAAATCAACCGGAACGGAAAATACATCGAAGAACAGTTTGCGCACAAATATTTTGATGAAATCAGCATTGGTATCGACCTCACCGCAAGGGATTTACAGGCAGAGCAAAAGAAAAAAGGACTTCCATGGGAAATTGCCAAAGCTTTCGACCAGTCGGCACCCGTGGGAAAATTCGTATCCAAAAGCAAATTTCAGGATATCAATCAAATTGGTTTCTCTTTAAAGATCAACGGAGAACTAAGACAACAGGGCAATACACGCGACATGATTTTCAGTTTTGACCTCATCATATCCTATATTTCTCAATTTGTTTCTCTGAAAACCGGCGATTTAATCTTTACAGGAACCCCGGCAGGTGTTGGCCCCATAAAGATCGATGATCACTTTGAAGTTTTCATCGAAAGTGAGCTTTTGCTTGAGTTTAATGTAAAGTAGATTGGAAACAAAATCAAAGTCATATTCAATAAACTACCCCGAGGCAGAGCCATCGAGGTATTAAAAGGAGTTTGCTTTGCA
>CAZPPK010000095.1:0-11282 GCA_964588415.1 uncultured Lentimicrobiaceae bacterium | reverse complement strand
AAAAATTCTAAATCAATTATTTTCTCAAAAAACTTCTTTGGCAATTTTACGAATGTTATCCGACTTGCCCATGGTGTAAAAATGAAGTACGGGCACGCCAAACTCCAGTAACTCTTTGGCCTGCTGAATCGACCATTCTACACCTACCTGTCTTACTTCAGTGTTGTTTTTGCATTTCAGGATTTCCTTTACCAGTGCTTCGGGCATATCTACATTGAAAGTTTTGGGTAACGTTACCATTTGCGACTGCGTTGTGACGGGTTTTAAACCGGGAATAATCGGAACATCAATGCCTTTTGCCCGGCAATTCTTCACAAAATCAAAATATTTCTGATTGTCGAAAAACATCTGAGTAATGATATAGGACGCCCCGGCTTCTACCTTCTTTTTCAGGAAGTGCAGGTCGCTTTCCAGATTCGGCGATTCGCTGTGCTTTTCAGGATATCCGGCCACACCGATACAAAAATCCGTGGAGCGGGTGTTTTTAAGTTCTTTTTCCAGGTATTCAGCCTGATTGAGCCTTGCTATCTGTTCAACGAGCTCCAGCGAATGGGCATTTCCATCGGGTTCGGGAACAAATTCCTTTCGACCGGGTTGCGGGTCACCACGCACCACCAGCAGGTTTTTTACGCCCAAAAAACTAAGATCAATCAACGCATTTTCCGTATCTTCCCGCGTAAACCCGCCACAGATAATGTGCGGTACCACGGGGATGCCATAACGGAATTTAATACCTGCTGAAATCCCAACCGTTCCCGGCCTTTTCCTAACCACCCGTTTTTTCATCAGCCCGTTGGGCAAAGGATCATAAACCACTTCCTCCTGGTGATAGGTTATATTAATAAAAGCTGGATCAAACTCCAACAACGGATCGATGGCTTCCTGAATGGAATCGAAATTCTGCCCCTTCAACGGCGGAAGCAATTCAAACGAGAAAAGAGTCCTCTCCGACTGATTTATATATTCTGTTACTTTTAATTCATCCATGGGCTTTCCCTATATTTACTTCAACTACAATATCTTATTTTATAAATCGTCAATGCGAGGAGTTTACAAAGATTGTGGGGTGGACGACGAAGCAATCTCATAATCAAAATAGTCCGCCGTTATCAATGAAATTGCTTCTTCACGCTTGCGTGTAACCCCTTCAAAGTTCATCGCAATGACAGCTGTTTTTAATTTTTTTCACATCTTAAATCCAACATCCTCACATCCTCAATCCTCTACCAAATTCACATTCAACAACACTTTAACCCTTTCTTCCGTCAGTCCTTTCCGGAGTGCATAATCCTTCACCTGATCTGGAAGCACTCTTCCCACATTAAAATACTGCGAATCGGGATGTGCCAAAAGATAACCGCTAACCGACGCGGCCGGATACATGGCAAAATTCTCCGTAAGGAAAATCCCGGTTTTTTCTGTCACCTGCAAAAGATCAAAGAGTTTTCCTTTTTCAGAATGTTCCGGACAAGCGGGATAACCCGGCGCCGGACGTATTCCCCTGTATTTTTCCCGTAATATCTGATCCATGGGCAATTTCTCATCTGCTGCATAACCCCAAAGCTCTTTACGGACCATTTCATGCAGCTTTTCCGCAAAAGCTTCCGCCAGCCGATCAGCCAGTACCTTCAGCATAATAGCTTGGTAATCATCGTCATCAGCTTCAAAAGCTTTGATATGTTTTTCTATTCCCAGACCTGCCGTTACAGCAAAAAAGCCGAGGTAATCAGTCAGTTGTGTTTCTGCCGGAGCAACGAAATCTGACAGACAGAGATTGGGATAACCAGATTCCTTTTCTTCCTGGTTTCTGAGAAAATGGAAAGGAATAGTTTTGCCTTCTCCGTTTTTTATCTCAACACTGTCACCCGTTCCGGCTGCCGGATAAATGCCCACAACACCTTTGGCCTGAAGCCATTTTTTATTCACAATCTGATCCAGCATTTTCAAGGCATCATCAAAAAGTTTTTTGGCTTCTTCTCCCTTAACGGGATCATCAAAAATGGCAGGATATTTTCCGTTGAGTTTCCAGGCATGGAAAAAGAAAGTCCAGTCGATATAAGGTCTTAACTCTTCCAGTGGAAAATTTTCAAAATATTTGCTGCCGGTCAACTTTGGTTCTGAAATTACCGCGGATGACCAGTCTCCTTTGTACCGGTTTTGACGGGCTTCCTCAAGGCTGATATTTTTTTTTTCTTGTTGTCTACCAAAATGTTGCTCACGAAGCTTTTTGTAAGAAGCTTCTATTTCTTTCACATACTTTTCGCTGGTGGCAGGCGAAAACAACTGACTCAACACGCCGGTAACTTTTGATGCATCGCGGACATGAATGACAGGCTGGTCGTAGCCGGGAGCAATTTTCACTGCCGTGTGAATGGCAGAAGTCGTTGCGCCACCGATAAGCAATGGAACCTTCATTCCTGTCCGTTTCATCTCCAGTGCGACCTGCACCATCTCTTCCAGCGAAGGGGTGATCAAACCGCTCAAACCTATCACATCGGCGTTTTCATTTTCAGCAATCTCAAGAATCTTCGCGGCAGGTACCATCACGCCCAGGTCAATTACTTCATAGTTATTACACGAAAGCACCACGCCTACAATATTCTTTCCAATGTCATGCACATCGCCTTTCACCGTTGCCATGACGACTTTTCCTGCTGAGGAACTGACACCGGTTTTTTCTGCTTCAATATAAGGCAAAAGAAAGGAAACCGCCTTTTTCATAACACGGGCGCTTTTCACCACCTGAGGCAAAAACATCTTTCCATCGCTAAACAGATCACCCACCACGTTCATTCCTGCCATCAACGGAATTTCAATGACATTCAATGCCCGGGGAAATTTCTTGCGGGCTTCTTCCACATCTACTTCAATAAAATCGGTGATACCTTTGATCAGTGCATGTTTCAGTCTCTCTTCTACCGGTTCATTACGCCAGGCATTTTCTTTTTCAGGTTTTTTGTTATGCTGATCTTTGATCTTATCGGCATACAACAGCATTCTTTCGGTAGCATCTTTTCGCCGGTTCAAAACAACATCTTCCGCCAGGTTTCTTAAATCAGCGGGAATTTCATCATAGATTTGCAGCATGCCCGGATTGACAATTCCCATATCCATTCCGGCTTTGATAGCATGAAAAAGGAACACGGAATTGATGGCTTCTCGCACGGGATCATTTCCGCGAAAAGCAAAAGAAAGATTACTCACGCCACCACTAACTTTGCAATAAGGCAGGTTTTCCTTGATCCATCGGGTAACTTTAATATAATCGACCGCATAATTGTTGTGTTCTTCCATACCCGTACCGATAGCGAGAATATTGGGGTCAAAAATGATGTCTTCCGGCTGGAAATCTGCTTTCTGCGTAAGTAATTCGTAAGCTCGTTGACAGATTTCAATACGTCTTTCAAACGTGGCTGCCTGGCCTTGTTCATCGAATGCCATCACCACCGTGGCAGCACCGTACGCTTTAATTTTTCGAGCATGTTCCAAAAATTCGGCTTCACCGTTTTTCAGGCTGATGGAATTCACAATCCCCTTTCCCTGAATACATTTCAGCCCGGCTTCAATCACATCCCATTTCGATGAATCTATCATGATGGGAAGGCGGGAAATTTCAGGTTCGGAAGCCAGCATATTGAGAAAACGCACCATCTCTTTTTCAGCATCAAGCATGCCGTCATCCATGCTGACATCCAGGATCTGAGCCCCGTTTTCCACCTGGTCACGTGCCACGGAAAGCGCTTCTTCATACTTGCCTTCACGGATCAACCGGGCGAAACGCCGCGAACCGCTCACGTTGGTACGTTCACCGATATTCACAAAATTCTTTTCTTTTTCTATCAACACAGGTTCGAGCCCACTGAGTTCCGTAATGTGTGTCTTGGCAGGAGCGATTCTTTTTTCGGCTTTTTCAGCCAGCTTTACCATTTCACGAATATGATCGGGTGTGGTACCGCAGCATCCACCCACAATGTTGGCATAACGGTTGTCAAGGAAATCTTTGATATAGCCTGCCATTTTGTGTGGCGTTTCATCGTATTCCCCAAACTGATTGGGCAACCCTGCATTGGGATAAACGCTAACAGGAAAAGGTGCAATACGCGAAAGCTCAGCAAGATACGGGCGTATCTGTTCGGCACCCATGGAGCAGTTAAGCCCCACGCTGAGCAGGTCGATATGTTTTATGGAAGTGAAAAAGGCTTCCAGTGTTTGTCCTGAAAGTGTTCGTCCGCTGGCATCGGTAATGGTTCCGGAAACCATCACGGGGATCTTCTCCCCTTTTTCTTCCATGATTTTTTCAATAGCAAAGAGGGCTGCTTTGGCATTAAGCGTATCGAAAATGGTTTCCACCAACAGCACATCCGCTCCGCCTTCCATCAATGCTGAAGCCTGTTCATAATAGTTTGCCACCAGATCATCAAAACTCACATTGCGGAAACCGGGGTCATTCACATCCGGCGACATGGAAGCCGTTTTGTTGGTAGGCCCCATGGCACCTGCCACAAATCTGGGCTTTTGGGGATTCTGAGCTGTAAATTTATCAGCTGCTATCCGTGCAGTCCGTGCTGCATTCAGATTGATCTCATACACAATATCTTCCCTTCCGTAATCGCTTTGCGAAATACGGGTTCCGTTAAAGGTGTTGGTTTCAATAATATCAGCTCCGGCTTCGAGATATTGTTCGTGAATTTCACGTATTATCTGTGGTTGTGTAAGATTCAGCAGATCGTTGTCCCCTTTGAGCGGTCTTGTACTGTTCTGAAACTGCTTCCCGCGAAAATCTTCCTCTTCAAGATGATACTGTTGAATCATCGTTCCCATGGCCCCGTCGAGCACCAGCACCCGTTTTTGTAATTCGTCTTTTATATTTGCTTTCATCTGTTTGTCTTCAGTTTAGAGATATACCATCACAGGGCAGCTAAGCACCCTGAAATCCCATCACCGGTTCGCCTAAAATTTAAACCGTGAAATAATGATAAAAGTACATCTTGTTCTTCATGAGTAAGCGCATTAATTTATTATTTCCCATCCAAAACGAACAGGTTAGGTATTGGCACCTTTTCCTTTACCAGGTAGGTTGCCAGGGATTCGCAGAGCCTAATCTCTCCACCCTTCTACATAAATCAAAATACCTTACCAAAGAGGAAGGATTTGAATTACTGTGACAAAAGTAAAAAAAATTATTGGATATCCGGTTCAATCTGAGCCGGTTTAAATGATAACGTTGGTTAAATTTCATACATCAAAATATGCAACAGCAAACGTTTGTTTTTTTCAGGTGTAATAAACCTATATTTTATAACTCCGTAACAATCTATCGAAAGGAGCTGGACAGGGAATCACCAACCCAAAAATTTCTTATTTTTGCGAAAATTTTCAATACATCAAACATTATGTCTGATACAAAAACCTTAACTCAATTGGAATATAAAGTTGCTGACCTTCATCTATCCGACTGGGGCCGGAAAGAAATAGAAATTGCCGAAAAAGAAATGCCCGGGCTTATGTCGCTCAGGGAAAAATACGGTGCTTCCAAACCTTTAAAAGGAGCACGAATTACCGGCTCATTGCACATGACCATTCAAACGGCTGTGCTGATTGAAACCCTTACAGAGCTTGGTGCTGATGTGCGTTGGGCCAGTTGTAATATCTTTTCCACACAGGATCATGCTGCTTCTGCCATTGCTGTCGGAAAAAACGGAACTCCGGAAAATCCCCAGGGTGTTCCTGTGTTTGCCTGGAAAGGCGAATCCTTAAAAGAATACTGGTGGTGCACCAAGCAGGCATTGACTTTCCCGGAAGGAAAAGGTCCGAACCTGATCGTAGATGATGGTGGTGATGCTACTTTGCTGATCCACAAAGGCTATGCAGCAGAAGAAGATTCATCAACCCTGAATGTGGAAGCTACCAGCCTTGAAGAAACAGAGATTCTGAACATCTTAAAAGAGACCCTGGCTCAGGAACCCGACAAATGGCACAACACCGTGAAAGAATGGAAAGGCGTTTCAGAGGAAACCACCACCGGCGTTCATCGTTTGTACCAGATGAAAGAAAACGGAACGCTGCTCATTCCTGCTATCAACGTGAATGACTCGGTGACCAAATCTAAATTTGATAACCTTTACGGATGCCGCGAGTCGCTGGCCGACGGAATTAAAAGAGCTACCGATGTGATGATTGCCGGAAAAGTGGTGGTGGTTGCCGGATATGGTGATGTGGGAAAAGGCTCTGCCAAATCCATGAAATCTTACGGCGCCCGCGTGATCGTTACCGAAATTGATCCCATCTGTGCTTTGCAGGCTTCGATGGAAGGTTTTGAAGTAACCACCATGGAAGTAGCCGTGAAAGAAGGCAATATTTTTGTGACCACCACCGGAAATCGCGACATCATTACCATTGAGCACATGGCTGCCATGAAAGACGAAGCCATTGTCTGCAACATCGGCCATTTCGACAATGAAATTCAGGTTTCCCAACTAGACAGTTTCCCCGGAATTAAAAAGATCAATGTGAAACCTCAGGTTGACAAATATGTTTTCCCTGACGGACATTGCATATACCTGTTGGCAGAAGGCCGCCTGGTGAACCTCGGTTGCGCTACCGGACATCCTTCCTTTGTGATGAGCAACTCGTTTACCAACCAAACGTTGGCTCAGATGAACTTGTGGCACAAAAGAAATGAGTACCAGGTAGATGTTTACCGCCTACCCAAATATCTTGATGAAGAAGTAGCCCGTTTGCACCTTGAAAAACTGGGTGTGAAACTGACCAAACTCTCTTCCGAACAGGCTGCTTATCTTGGCATAAAAGCTGAAGGTCCTTACAAACCCGACCATTATCGCTATTAAAATGTTCGTTTAAATGAATCTCCCCGCCGCAAGCAGACGGGGTATTATTAGCGGAAAATATTTTTTTATTCGCCACAAGTGGCGGAGAATTTACCCATAGAGATTAAAATCCATTTTCCCGGTAAACGGGAATAGTCCTATTTTTGTAAAAAATATTTGATGTGAAAAGTAACGACAAGACCTACGGCGCTACCCGGGAAGAAAAAATAGCCGCTTTCGGGCGTCTGCTTGATATTATGGATGATCTGCGTACAGGTTGTCCGTGGGACAAAAGACAAACACTCAACAGCCTTCGATACCTGACCTTGGAAGAAGTTTACGAACTTTCGGATGCCATCCTGGAAAATAACCTGGATGATATCCGGGAAGAGCTCGGAGATTTGATGATGCACCTGGTTTTTTATGCGAAAATCGGTTCTGAGAAAAAAGCCTTCGACATCAAAGATGTGCTAGACGGGATTTCGGACAAACTTGTTTACCGGCATCCCCACATTTACGGAGATGTGGAAGCAGCCAATGCGGACGAAGTAGCAGAAAACTGGGAAAAGCTCAAGTTAAAAGAAGGCAAGAAATCAGTACTTTCCGGCGTTCCCAATTCGTTGCCGTCCTTACTGAAAGCTTACCGGATGCAGGAAAAAGTAAAAGGAGTTGGATTTCAGTGGGCACACCGTCAGCAGGTTTGGGATAAGGTGATGGAAGAGCTTCAGGAACTGAGAGAAGAAGTGGAAAACAATGTCTCTCAAAACCGCATCGAAGACGAATTCGGCGATCTGCTTTTTGCCCTGACCAACTATGCACGCTACATTGGCATTAATCCCGACGATGCTTTGGAGCGTACTAACCGTAAGTTTATCAGGCGTTTCCAGTTTATAGAAACCGAATCGCTGAAAGACGGAAAATCCATTGAAGAAATGAACCTGGAGGAAATGGATACTTACTGGAACAAAGCCAAAAAATTTGAATAATCACAAATTCAGCCCAAAATATCTGTGGGAATACATCTCCAATCTATCATAACCTATCGTTTTGCGGATTTAGCAAAGAAGAAACCATACCGACCGATACATGCCAGTTTTTTTATGACTGCACACACTGCGGAGAACTTTTAAAACCCAAAGAAGGCGACTGCTGTGTTTTTTGTTCGTACGGGTCAGAGAAATGCCCGCCCATGCAGGAGAGTGGAAAGTGCAATTGCTGTGAATGAACCATCGCACCACAAGCGATCAAAGTAATTTAGTTCCTCATTCGGATAATGGATCGCCGAAACACACACCAAAGCCCCGTGCCCTTTCGATCAGAGGATGATCTTCCGGCACCAGATGGAGTTTTCCGCCCACTTCGCTCAAAGGCAAATCGCTGATAACCACTCCTTTTTTCATCACCATTTTACCGTAATCTCCATCGGCAATCAAATCCACGGCACGAGCGCCATACCTAGAAGCCAGAATCCGGTCCATGGGCGAAGGGCTTCCGCCCCGCTGGATGTATCCCAAAATTGTGTTTCGCGTTTCCACGCCCACCCCATCTTCGATTTTACTTGCAATATATGCTGCCGCAGATGTATTTTGCGGTTTTTTGATGCCTTCAGCTACCACAACGATGGAATAAGGTTTCCCTGATTTTAATCTTTTTTTCAGATATTTATTCACCGTCTTCATGTCGTAACCCAATTCGGGGATCAGGATCACATCGCCACCCCCGGCAATTCCGGCATACAATGCCAGCCATCCGGCACGATGCCCCATGACTTCTATCACCATGATACGTTTGTGGGAGTTTGCCGTTGAATGAAGCCGGTCGATGGCATCTGTTGCAATAAGCAATGCTGAATCAAATCCAAAAGATTGTTCGGTTCCCCAAACATCATTATCTATAGTTTTGGGAATCCCTATGACATTAAGCCCTTGTTCGGACAACAATGCGGCGGTATTCATGGTTCCGTTTCCGCCGATGCAGACTATCGCATCAAAGCCTGCTTCAATATAATTTTTCTTGATCAATTCCGGTTTTTTGTTGGCCAGTTGATGCATCTTTTTAAAAGGTTTTTCCCTTGATGTACCCAAAATCGTCCCGCCAAGGGTCAAAATTCCCGAAAGGGCTGATTCCTCCAGAGAGATGTAGTCTTTTTCCAAAAGCCCCAAATAGCCTGAGGAAATTCCTACCATTTCCATTCCATACTTTAAAATCGCAGTCTTGCCAACGCCCCGGATGGCGGCATTCAGTCCGGGGCAATCTCCTCCGGCCGTTAAGATCCCTATTTTTTTCGGCTTTGCCATGTTTCTTGATTTAAAAACTCAATAATAAACAAATTTACTAATTTTGATACTTTCTTGGGATTTTTCCCTCTTTAAATTTACCCGATTCGTTCGTTATGAAGAAAAGAAAAATCGCTTTCCACTGGAAGATTCTTATCGGGATGGCTCTGGGCATCGTCTGGGGTTTGATGGCAGTTCATTTTCAATGGATTGAGTTTACAGATTTTTACATCAAACCGTGGGGAACTATTTTCATCAACCTGCTGAAACTGATTGCTGTTCCCTTAATTGTTGTTTCGTTAATTAGTGGAGTAAGCAGCCTGACCGATGTTTCCAAACTTTCGAGAATCGGATTCAAAACACTCGGATTATATATTCTGACCACAGTAATAGCCATTAGTGTGGGGCTGGTGCTTGTTAACCTTACTGATCCGGGAAAAGTTTTTCCGGAGGAAAAGGCGATGGAATTCAACCAGAAATATGCTCAGAACATGGCGCAACAAAAATCGCAGGCTGAAGGCCTGAAAAAAGAGTCGCCGTTACAGCCCATTGTGGATGTGGTGCCTTCCAATATTTTCAGATCGCTGACTGACAACACGAAGATGCTTCAGGTTATTTTCTTTTCCATTCTGTTCGGGATAGCCATGGTACTTTTGCCGGCGGAAAGGGTAAAACCCGTAAAAACTTTCATCATCAGCCTGAACGAGATCGTACTAAAGCTCATAGACATCATCATGAAGAGTGCACCCTACGGTGTCTTCGCTCTTTTAGCTGCTTTAATTGTGGATGTTGCCGGTACCCATCCGAAAGACACCCTTTCACTTTTCGGAGCTTTGGCGTTGTATGCCCTTACGGTGATTCTGGGTTTGCTGATCATGATATTTGTGATCTACCCGATTTTTATCCGGGTTTTTACCAAAGTGAAATTGGGAAAATTTTTCAAAGCGCTGACACCTGTTCAGTTGCTGGCTTTTTCTACCAGTTCGAGCGCTGCTACGCTTCCCTTTACCATGGAAACAGCAGAAGAAAAACTTGGGATTTCCAATGAAACTGCCAGTTTTATACTTCCTTTGGGAGCTACGGTCAACATGGACGGAACATCTCTTTACCAGGCGGTTGCTGCTGTGTTTTTAGCTCAGGTTTATGGCATGCATCTCGGTCTGGCACAACAGCTTACCATTATCGTCACTGCCACGTTGGCTTCTATCGGCTCGGCTGCCGTGCCCGGCGCAGGAATAGTCATGCTCGTCATTGTTCTTACTGCTGTTGGAATTCCTACCGAAGGTATTGCGCTGATCTTTGCCGTGGACAGGCCTTTGGACATGTTACGGACAGCCGTAAACGTCACGGGTGACACCACGGTCGCCAGCATTGTTGCATCGGGTGAAGATGAAATTGACCTTGCCGTGGCCAATCAGTGAAACTAAAGTTTTCTGGAAACTCCTATGCGGCTTCCGAATCCGGCACCTCCGCCAAATTCCAGGTTGATACCCCATCGGGAATTCCAGTAATATCGCCCGCCCATTTGAAGGCCTAGAACCAAAGGACTGGTACCACTGCCCTGACCCAGATAAAACCGGAAACCAAGATTTACTCCGGCGTAGAAATCCCAATTAGGAGGAATGTTCAACAGGCTGTTAAAATGATAATCACTGTGAACACCTATTGTCATAAAACTGTAAGAATTACCTGCTGTTAATGCCGCCATCGGGCTGACTGTAATATCAGGATTTACTGCAAAATCCAGTTGAGCATAAACAGGGAGCCCGTCTGCGTTCAAACCCAGGCCGAAGTTGAGCTGTTTATCTCCTTTGTTTAAAGGAGCTTTCCCTACAGGATATGAGGCAGAATCGGCCACTTGTGCTAATGTAAAAACGCTGACCATCAAAAAACTAACTAAAAGCAATGTCTTCTTCATAAGATATCAATTTAAAGATTAACGATGTTGGTCTGTAAATATTTCTAATTCCTGAACGAAATCTAAGAACTTGTTACTACTCAGCAGGAATTAAATTTTGATTAGCCAAACACGATAGCATATTAAAAACATTTTGAGAATTTTTCAGGCTTGTGTCAATCACAGACCTGATAACAGCATAGTGGTTTGCAAAGTCAATCGTCTTAAACTGATTTGAGATTTTCATTTTTACCTTTACATTTCTAATGGCCCTTTCTGACC
>CAZPPK010000094.1:0-11290 GCA_964588415.1 uncultured Lentimicrobiaceae bacterium | reverse complement strand
TTCATATTTATTGATTTAGAGTTTATTATTTCAATATATGATAAGTCATTATTTATTTAGATTTGATTTAAGGAAAAATTTCTTCCGGGTAAGATAAAAGCCGAAAAATTAGGGGAGAAAACATGTTACAAAATGAGTTTCCGAGAGAATTTGATGGTGCAAAGAAAAAAAAGAAAATCAAGTATGTACCAAAAAAGTTACTCAAAATTCTTGAGCAACTTTTTTGGTTATTAGGAATTATCTAACGTCTTGGTTATTCATTCATCAAAGCTTCAATCTCTTCCACTTCCGTGGGAAAATCAGCCATTAAATCGATGGAGTCTTTTTCTGTAATTAAGATGTCGTTTTCAATGCGGATCCCTGTTCCTTCTTCTGAAAAATAGATCCCCGGTTCGCAGGTAAGCACCATGCCCGGTTCAAACGGAACGGTTTTAAGCCCTACATCATGCACGTCCAAACCCAGAAAATGGGCAACCCCGTGCATGAAATATTTCTTGTACAAAGGTTTATCAGGATTTTGATTTTCTACATCATCGGCAGTGAAAAGCCCCAGCTTTATCATTTCTGCTTCCATGAGCTGGTTAGCGACATCGTTGATGTCGTTAATGGTACGTCCCGGGATATACATCTTTTTAATTTCTTTCATCACACTCAAAACAGAATTGTATAACTGCTTTTGCCATCTGGTAAATTTCCCGCTGATTGGGATAGTCCGGCTTAGATCGGCCGAATAATTTGCATATTCAGCGCCGATATCCATCAGCAGTAAATCTGCTTTCCTGCATTTATTATCATTTTCTATATAATGAAGGAAGCAGGCATTTTTTCCACCAGCCACGATAGGAGCGTATCCGTGTCCATTAGCGCCATCCCTGATAAATTCGTAAGTTATTTCTGCTTCCACTTCATATTCCCACATACCCGGCTTTATTGTCCTTAAAACGCGCTTAAATCCTTTGTTGGTGATTTCACAGGCTTTCTGCATCAGCTCAATTTCTTCCTTGCTTTTAATCAGCCTTTGGCTGGTCAGCAGTGGTGCTGCCCTGTGATACTGATGCCAGGGGAACTGAGCTTTTATCTGTTTTCCCAGCCTCATTTCCCTGGTTTCCACATCCGGGAAAAATTTGGGGTATTCATTGCTGTTTAGATACACATCATTGTAATAGGCCATTACTTCTTTCAGGTGAGCATCAAAATCTTCAATCCAAAAGACATTTTCGATCCCCGAAATTGCTGACGCTTCTGCTTTGGTGTATTTGTGTCCTTCCCAGGTTTCAAGTACCTCATTACTTTCCAGTAGAAACAAAGCTTCCTTCAGGTTTTTGTTTGGGCAATGCGGGGCAATTAAGAGAATACTTTTTTCTTGCTCAATACCTGTGAGGTAAAAGAAATCGGAACTTTGCCTGAAAGGATGATACTGATCGCCGTTTCTCGGGCTTTGATCATTAGAAAAAATAACGGCAAAAGAATTTTCTCCCAGCTGCCCGGAGAAGTTTCTTCTATTCCGTGTAAAAAATCTGCTGTTAATGGTTTTGTAGCGCATCTCAAAAATATTTAAACTTGATATAAATTGTTTAGCTCATATTGGATTTTCTAGATACTTTAATACCTTTGTCCGTTCAATTTTCAACAAAATTAAATTATTCGAGTATATGTTAGTAAAAATATTTAATTATGAGTAACAAATCTTACTATTCTTCGATCACCAAGAAGATTCTAATGTCGTTGATGGGGCTGTTTTTACTTACCTTTTTGGTGGTACATTTAGCCCTTAATTCGTTTTTGCTCTTCAACAAAGATTTATTTAATGAAGGTGCCCATTTCATGGGAACTAATCCTTTTATTCAGGTTTTCCAGTGGGTTTTATTTGCGGGATTTGCGATTCATATTTTTTACGGAATTGTTCTTCAAATTCAAAACTGGATGTCCCGTCCAAAAGGCTATAAAAGAAGGGCTGCCATGGAACAATCACCATTCTCGAAGTATATGATCTATACGGGAATCGTAATTCTTATTTTCCTGATCATGCACCTTAATAATTTCTTCTTTGTGAAAATGGGATGGGTTGGACATGGAATGTCACTTACTCCAAACGGAGAAGAAGATATGGGGCAACTGGTAATTAACTTGTTCCAAAATGGGACTTATGTAATCATCTATGTGGTTCTCATTCTGCTCATGGGATTTCATCTCGACCACGCTCTGCATTCAGCTTTTCAGTCATTGGGATTGAATCACCCTACTTACTGGGGTTTTATTAAGGGGCTAAGCCGTGTGTATGCCATTGTTGTTACAGTAGGTTTTGCAATTATTCCTTTGTTCATTTATTTTAAATAGTACAGCCTTATGACTAAGATAGATTCAAAAATTCCTGAAGGTCCTTTGGCCAGAAAATGGACCGCATATAAGGAACATCAAAAACTAGTAAACCCGGCTAACAAGCGAAAAATTGACATAATTGTAGTAGGTACCGGTCTTGCCGGAGGCGCTGCTGCTGCCAGTTTAGGTGAACTGGGTTTTAATGTGAAAGTATTCTGTATCCAGGATAGCCCAAGAAGAGCGCACAGTATTGCTGCTCAGGGTGGTATCAATGCTGCAAAAAATTACCCCAACGATGGTGATACTATCTACCGTTTGTTTTATGATACTGTGAAAGGCGGCGATTACCGGGGCCGTGAAGCCAATACCTATCGACTGGCTGAAGTAAGTAATAATATTATTGACCAGTGCGTGGCACAGGGTGTGCCTTTTGCCCGTGAATATAGCGGTTACCTGGCAACCCGTTCTTTTGGCGGGGCTCAGGTTTCGCGTACTTTCTATGCACGCGGTCAAACCGGACAGCAGTTGCTTTTGGGCGCTTATGGTGCTTTAAGTAAAGAGATTAAAAGAGGTTCTGTGGAACTCTTCACCCGTCGTGAGATGATGGATTTGGTTGTGATGAAAGACGGGCGTGCCCGCGGTATCATTGTAAGAAATTTGTTTACCGGAGAAATTGAACGCTATAGTGCCCATGCTGTTTTGCTGGCATCTGGCGGTTATGGTAATTTATTCTTCCTTTCTACCAACGCTATGACGTCAAACGGAAGTGCTGCCTGGCGGGCTTACAAACGTGGTGCTTATTTTGCAAATCCTTGCTATGTGCAAATTCATCCTACCTGTATTCCAGTTCACGGTGATTATCAGTCAAAACTGACATTGATGAGTGAAAGTCTCAGGAATGATGGCCGCATCTGGGTTCCCAGGAAAAAGGAAGATGCCGAACGTGTTAGAAAGGGAGAATTAAAGCCGAAGGACATTACCGAGGAAGACCGCGATTATTATCTCGAAAGAAGATATCCTGCTTTTGGGAATTTGGCGCCACGTGATGTGTCTTCACGGGCTGCCAAGGAGCGTTGCGATGCTGGCTATGGTGTCGGCCCTACCGGATTGGCCGTATTTCTCGATTTAAAAGATTCTATAAAACGTCTCGGAAAAGAAGTCATCAAAGCACGTTATGGAAACCTGATTGATATGTATGAAAAAATTGTTGATGATAATGCATATGAAACGCCTATGATGATTTATCCGGCAGTCCATTATACTATGGGGGGGCTTTGGGTTGACTATGAACTGCAAAGCAACATCCCCGGATTGTTTGTGGGCGGCGAGGCTAATTTCTCCGACCACGGGGCCAACCGGTTGGGCGCTTCTGCTATTATGCAGGGATTGTCGGATGGCTATTTTGTATTGCCTTACACCATGCAGAATTACCTCGCAGACCAGATTACGGTGGGCTCAATCTCAGCGGATTCCCCTGAATTTGATGAAGCTGAAAAGGCAGTAAATGATAGAATTGAGAAACTACTATCTATCAATGGTGCTGAAACGGTAGATTCTATTCATAGACGACTTGGCCTTATTATGTGGAATCATGCAGGCATGGCCCGTACAAAGGAAGGCCTTGAAGATGGTATAAAATTAATTCAGGAATTACGTAAAGAATTCTGGGCTAATGTTAAGGTGCCTGGTACCAAAAAAGGGATAAACATTGAGCTCGAAAAAGCCTTACGTCTCGCTGATTTTCTGGAATTAGGCGAATTACTGGCACGCGATGCCCTGCACCGTAATGAATCTGCCGGAGGCCACTTCCGTGAAGAGTACCAGACTCCTGAAGGAGAAGCCATGCGTAACGATAAAGACTTTATGTATGTTGCTGCCTGGGAATATGCCGGTGATGATAAGGAACCTGTTCTCAATAAGGAAGTGCTTAAATATGAAAATATTGAAGTGAAAACACGCAACTATAAAACCGCCTGACAGGGGTTAACAGATTTTAATAACATTAAAAACACAGAACAATGGATTTAAAATTAAAAGTATGGCGTCAGACCTCACCCAAAGATAAGGGCCAGTTTGTAGATTACCAAGTTCACAATATATCACCCAATACTTCTTTTTTGGAAATGTTCGATATTTTGAATGACGAACTTGTTGAGAAAGGAGAAGATCCGGTGGCATTTGACCACGATTGCCGTGAAGGAATTTGTGGCATGTGCAGTATGTTTATTAACGGACATCCTCATGGCCCGGAAGCGGCAACAACCACCTGCCAACTTCATATGAGAAAATTCAAGGACGGCGATACCATCGTGGTGGAACCCTGGAGGGCTAAACCTTTTCCGGTGATCAAAGACCTGATCGTGGACCGTTCCGCTTTCGATCTGATCATTCAGGAAAGCGGTTATGTTTCCGCTGTAACCGGTGGGGTTCCAGATGCCAATGCCATCCCGATTAATAAAGAAAACGCCGACCTTGCCATGGATGCTGCAGCCTGCATTGGTTGCGGTGCTTGTGTTGCCGCTTGTAAAAACGCTTCTGCCATGTTGTTTGTTTCAGCGAAAGTTTCCCAGTTTGCATTGTTGCCGCAAGGAAAAGTGGAAACCAAAGAGCGCGTTAAAAAGATGGTAGCCAAGATGGATGAACTCGGATTTGGCAACTGTACCAATACGTATGCCTGTGAAGCCGAGTGTCCTAAAGAAATTTCAATTACTAACATTGCCCGCATGAATCGTCAGTTTATTGCTGCCAAGCTGGGCTGATGAGTGAAACTGTTTTTAAAATATTGGGGCTGTCTCAAAAGGCAGTCTCTTTTATTTTTTGATAATTTTGATTTGAATCTCATGGAGTTATGAAAAATGGCTTTTCTACCCCCTGGCCCCCTAAAGGGGAAAATCCATCCGCAAATTCTTTATCTTGAAAGATTTGTGTGTTAGCACTCCCCTTCAGGGGTTGGAGGTGTGAAGGTCCAAAATTTGAATCTGCATTTTATATCTTATCACTTTATCTTTTTTTGAAAGATTGCTTTCTCAGATAAGAAGCTATTTTTTTACTTTTGAAATCTGAATAAAAGCTTATGCAATTTAGTTTGGTCATCGGACAAGATGCTGTAAAAGAGAAGTTGATTACCAGTGTGAATGAGAACAGAATGGCTCATACACAGCTGTTTTTAGGGCCGGAGGGTTCGGGTGCATTTCCATTGGCCGTAGCATTTGCCCAATATATAAACTGTCATAACAAACAAAATGGCGACAGTTGCGGAACTTGCCCATCCTGTATTAAATACCAGAAATTTGCCCATCCTGACCTGCATTTTATATTCCCAACCAATACCAATGAGAAGATAAAGAAAGATCCCAAATCATTACTTTTTAGTGAAGAATGGCGGGAACATCTTAATGAAACTAAAGGATACGCTGATCAGAACCAGTGGTATGAAAAACTTGCCATTGGCAATAAACAGGGAACCATTTACACGCGTGATGCCGACGATGTGGTTAAAATTTTAGGATTGAAACCTTATGAGGCAGAATACAAAGTTGTGATTATTTACCTTGCGGAGAAACTATTGGACCAGGCATCCAACAAGTTGCTGAAAAGTCTGGAAGAACCTCCGGACAAAACACTCATTATTCTCATTGCAGAACGTTACGAGATGATTATTCCAACCATCAGATCGAGGGCACAACTGGTAAAAATCCCCAGAATTCCTGATAAAGTAATGATGCAGTCATTGTTGCAACGGTTTCCGGATTCTTTGAATGAACCCCAGGCTGAGGACATTGTGGCTTTGGCCCAGGGAAACTGGAATCTGGCACTTGACACCTTGGAGAATTCCGGTGAGAGTGAATATAATTTCTTGACTTTCCGCGAATGGATGCGGCTGTGCTTTAAACCCGGTGACTATTTTAAACTGAACACACTAATACAGGAGCTTTCCCGTTTGGGAAGAGAGAAGCAAAAAGGTTTTTTGACTTATGGTCTAAATGTGATACACAGTTCTTTGCTTGTTAACCAGAATTTAGATGCAAAACTTATTGCAGGCTCAAATGAAAAGGATTATTTTAAGAATTTCGGTCCGTTTGTGAACGGGGCTAACCAGAAAGAGATATATGAATTGCTGAACGGCGCTATTTTTCATGTTGGGAGAAACGCCAATCCTGGAATTTTATTTACCGACTTAAGCTTCCGGTTCATTTACCTTTTGAAAAAAGGACGTATTTTCGCTGCAAACGCTAACTAGATTTTTGCATATTCTTTCATCAGGTTGTGGTTTTCAAGCCTAAACCTATGTTCTTCATAACACCCATATATAAATTTTCTACCTTTGTACTCGTGTTTCTAATTTGAAAAAAATGGAGAATCCCATCGATATAAATCATCAAAATAATTCTGTGACTGGAGAAGAGTGTTGCCTTTCGGGCGTTGAGTTGCCAGAAGGTGTTACTCTTGACAAATCAAGATGTTGTAAACTAAAATCTTTTAACTGGCTGAAGGATTATCAAAATCCTAATACTGAAAATAAAGAACGGTGTGTAGAAATCCGTTTTAAAAACGGAAGAAAGGATTTTTTTCTTTGCCCTTCCGAATTAACCTTAATAGAGGGTGAAATTGTTGCAGTTGAAGCCAATCCCGGTCATGAAATCGGAATAGTTTCCCTTACGGGAGAAGTCGTTCAACTTCAAATGAGGCGAAAGAAGGTTGATCCTGAAAAAGCAAAACTAAAGAAGATTTACCGCCATGCCCGCAGTGCCGATATTGAAAAATGGTTTGAATCTATCGCTTTGGAAGACAAGGCACTTTTCAAAACCAGAAAAATTGCCGACGAACTGGGTCTGGACATGAAACTGAATGATGTTGAATACCAAGGTGATAAAACCAAAGCCGTATTTTATTACACGGCCAATGAGCGCGTTGACTTCCGGATTTTGATCAGGCGTCTTGCTGAAGAGTTTAAAGTTCGTATTGAAATGCGACAGATAGGTGCCCGGCAGGAGGCTTCCAAATTGGGCGGTATCGGATCGTGCGGAAGAGAACTTTGCTGCTCATCACACATGAACACTTTTAAAAGTGTTTCTACCAACTCTGCCCGTGTACAGCAGTTATCACTCAATCCGCAAAAGCTGGCTGGTCAGTGCGGCAAACTAAAGTGCTGTCTCAATTATGAGCTGGATCATTATCTTGAAATACTGGAAGAATTTTCGGATCCAAAAATCGTTCTTAAATCAAAAAAGGGAAATGCCATTCATCAAAAAAGCGACATTTTTAAAAAAGCGATGCTCTATTCATACGTAAATGACCCGAACAGTATGCTTGTAATCCCTGTCGACCAGGTAAAGAAAATTATTGAAATGAATCAAAAAGGAAAACTCCCGGAAGAAATTGAAATTTTTGCGCAGCAAACGCAGCAGATTATGGGAGATGAAACCGCAACGGAACATGATGAATATATTTCTTATATATGATGTCAAAGCAAAAGGGATGCAAATATTTTAATGTAAACTCATGAAGTTGAAGAAAATCATCAAACCTTTTCATCTAATCACCATTTTGCTGGCTATGTTGCTGATTTCCTGTTCCAGAGGTGCTCTTTTAGATCAAACAGCCAATGTAAACGGACATTGGTACAAGGACAACCCAAAGGAGTTTGAAGTAACAGTTCCTGACAGCCTGACGACCTATAATTTTTATTTGAATGTCAGGCACACTATAGATTACCGTTACAGCAATTTATATTTATTTTTACAAACCCGTTTTCCCAATGGCAATTTTACACGCGATACGCTTCAATTGATTTTGGCTAATAACGATGGTAGATGGCTGGGAAAAGGCTGGGGTTCAGTAAAAGAAGATCAAATATTATTAAAGCATAATTTACGGTTTCCGCTAAAAGGTAACTATAAGTTTTCTATATGGCAGGCTATGCGGGTGGATACTTTAAAAGGGATAAAGGATATCGGTTTGCGGATTGAACGTACGAATTAGAAACAAAAAATTAATAGGAATTAAGGTTCATGGAAAAAGAGAAAAGGCAGAAGCCTAAGAATAAATTCTTTAATTATATCACCAAGTTCTGGCTGATCTATCTTTTAGGATTGTCATTACTGGTTTTGTTTTTTTATGGAATTGTGACGCAGTTTTTCGGCCCCATGCCCAGCTTTAAGGAGTTGGAAAACCCGAAAAGTAGCCTAGCTTCTGAGGTCTTTTCTTCCGACGGGAAAATCCTGGGAACCTATTACATTGAAAACCGGTCGAATGTAAGTTACAGACAAATTTCTCCCGACCTGATCAATGCCCTGATCGATGTGGAAGATGTCCGCTTTGAGAAACATTCAGGAATTGACGATCGCGCTATTTTGCGTGTAGTATATGGCTTGATTTCAGGACATTATAAGGGCGGCGGAAGTACTATTACCCAGCAATTGGCAAAGAACCTTTTTCCACGTGGCAATCTCAATACTTTACAGTTGGTTATCCGTAAATTTCAGGAATGGGTAACAGCTGTGAAGCTGGAACGATATTATTCCAAAGAAGAGATCATTACCATGTACCTGAATACCGTGTTTTTCGGTCATAATGCTTATGGCATCAAAGCGGCTGCCAAGACTTTTTTCGACAAAATACCCGACTCATTAAACCTTCAGGAGTCGGCCCTCATGGCAGGTGTAGTGAACCGCCCAACACATTTTAGTCCCATTCTTCATCCTGAAGCTGCGCTTCAAAGGAGGAATCTGGTTTTGGCTCAGATGCTGAAATATAACAAAATAACGCAACAGGTTTATGATTCGGTGGTGGAACTTCCGTTGGGGGTCGAGAATTTTGGATTACAAAATCATAACACAGGTGTAGCGCGTTATTTCCGGGAATTCCTTCGCAACAAGATGAACAAATGGTGTGCAACGCATTTTAAAAGCAATGGGAAACCGTATAATCTTTACAAAGACGGTCTTAAAATATATACCACCATAAATTCCCGTATGCAGGAATATGCCGAAGAAGCAGTCAAAGAGCATCTTGCTAATGACCTTCAACCTGAATTTTATAAAGTCTGGAAAGGCATTCCAAACGCCCCTTTTACTTTAGATGGTACCCCGGATCAGGTACAAGCAGAAGTTCAACAGATCATGGAACAGGCAATGAAACGTACAGTAAGATACCGGGTAATGAAAGAAGACGGTTATTCAATGGATTCTATCCAGAAGGCTTTCAATAAACCTGTTAGAATGAAAGTATTTTCCTGGAACGGAGATATAGATACCGTTATGACTCCTATGGATTCCATCCGATATTATAAATATTTTCTGCAAACAGGTTTGATGTCTATGGAAACGAATACCGGTTTTGTGCGTGCCTATGTGGGAGGTATTGATTTTAAATATTTCAAGTACGATCATGTTACACAGGCAAGGCGTCAGGTAGGTTCAACATTTAAACCGTTTCTTTATACACTTGCCATGCAGGAAGGCCAGTACAGTCCGTGCTATAAAGTACCGAATATACAGTATAGTGTGCCCTGGGATGGAAAGTATTGGACGCCTGAAAATGCCGATTCTAAAATGATTGGCCAGGAAGTGACGCTGAAATGGGCATTGGCTAATTCGAACAACTGGATCTCAGCCTGGTTGATCAGGCAATTTTCACCGCAATCTGTGATCCAAATGGCCCGCAATATGGGCGTAACTTCCCCCATTCCCGCTGTTCCTTCCATTGCTCTCGGAACGCCGGATATTTCACTTTATGAAATGACTGGTGCCATGAATACATTTGCCGACAAAGGGGTTTACATCAAACCGGTTTTCATAACTAAGATTGAAGATGAAAACGGTAATGTACTCTATCGCTATTCATCGCAAAAAAAAGAGGCAATGAGTGAGGTAACTGCTTATAAAATGATTAGATTGCTGGAAGGTGTTGTTGAAACCGGAACCGGTGTTAGGTTGGGATGGAAGTATGGATATAGAAATCCCATTGCAGGGAAGACTGGAACAACGCAAAACCAGTCTGACGGCTGGTTTATGGGTATCGTACCAAAACTGACGACCGGCGTTTGGGTCGGTGCTGAAGACAGGTCGGTACATTTCCATTCGATAAGGCTTGGGCAAGGTGCGAATATGGCATTGCCAATCTGGGCATTATATATGAAAAAGATTTATGCTGATCCGTCACTGGGAATCAGTTTGAGTGATGATTTCCCAAAGCCATTGAAGAATATTGATGTCGAATTCGACTGCAAAAAGTATGATAAGACGCATAAAAAGTCGGCTCCTGATGATAGCACAGGCGATCATTTTTAAATGCATCGATGACGAATCGACCACTGCCACGTATCATTACTTTTCTTAGAAAAAACTTTAACTTTTTTAAAACTTGATCTTTTCAGGTAAACTGAAAAACAAGAATTTAGGTATGCATTATAAAAATTGGGCTTACTGGACAAAATTGAGGCTAAAATTTCAGGAAATCCGTGTTATCATTAACTTTGTGGCAAATGAAAGGTCATGAATAAAAAAAATACTTTTACTGTGGAAGTACAATTATTAAGAAGAACGGAGTTCGACGGAGTCATCAAATGTATAAATGTCATGTATGTGGCAAACAATTTATAGGAGGGAACAGGATTGATCCGGCTCTAATTTGGGAAGAATATCAAAAAGGGAAACAGACATATTTTCAATTAGCGTAAAAGTATAAATGCTCAACACGAACCATTCAGCGGAACTTCCCTTCTGTAATCAGCATAAACACAAATCTTTGTTAATAGTCATAAGGGTTTGGGGCTTTTTATGCTTCAAAAAGTGTGGCTAAGGATATATTTTATAAATAGTTGCTCCTTAAAAACGTCACAAAGTGTTAATAATCAACAGTAATTTGTTAATAAACTGCTTGATTTTGAGATGTGAAATTGCAAGAGAAGCAGTTTTTTAGTATAAAAACCTTGCAAAAACGTGTCCGCCTCTGGAGGATGATAGGAAAA
>CAZPPK010000093.1:0-11513 GCA_964588415.1 uncultured Lentimicrobiaceae bacterium | reverse complement strand
CAAAATTTTTAAGTGATCCGAAAAGATTGCCTTTATTTATTGCTGATGACATAGTCATTGGGGAGACGAGTATGTACGCCGATTATATTTTTCCGGATGTTACTTATCTTGAACGCTGGGGAACTCCCCACACTACGCCTGATGTAGCTCAAAAAGCCAGTAAGGTACGTCAACCCATGATTCCACCAATACCAGATTTAGTAACCGTTTATGATGAAAGAATGTCCAGTTCTCTTGAAGCAGTCTATCTCGCAATTGCAGAGAAACTTAACCTGCCTGGGTTTGGGAAAAATGGCTTTGGCCCGGGTATGGAATTTACCCGACCTGAGGACTGGTATCTGAAATTTGCTGCAAATATCTCCAAAGGAGATCATAAAAATGAGGAAGTTCCGGTAGTCGATGAGGGCGAAATGGAGATTTTTTCAAAATCAAGGCGCCATTTCCCACCGGAACTTTTTAGTGTAGAAAGATGGAAAAAGTCAATCGGTAACAATGAACAGATTTGGAAAGAATTAGTTTATGTGTTGAACAGGGGAGGGCGCTTTGGAGACTTTAAATCGGCGTATACGGAAAAACCATTTAATAAAGGTCGGTTAAATGGCCAGATGAAGTTTTTCGTAGAAAATGTGGCACTCGGTAAAAATTCTTTAACCGGAATCAACTACCATGGTCTCGGAAAATACATAATGATTGCTGACATGGCGGGAAAAAGAACCAATTTTGAAAAATTAAATGGAGATGAGTTTTATTTGAGCACATATAAAGAGGTTTTTGGGGGGCAGTCCAGGACAATTGGAAATTATTGGTCTCAAATTGCGCTGAAACCTGTAAATGTTTTATTTATGAACAGGGTTGACGCTAACAGGTTGGGACTTAATGAAGACGATTGGGTTACTATGGTTTCTGACAGCGATCCTACAGGAAAATATAACTTATATAATGGTAAAATTTTGGAAGTGAAGGCACGTTTGCGACCCATTGAAGGTTTAAAACCAAATGTTGTAACCATCTCGTGGCATTACGGACACTGGGCCTACGGTGGAAATGATGTGACAGTCAACAACCAATTGATAAAAGGGGATGTTCGTCGAAAAGATACGGCTTGCCCTAATCCAGTAATGGCTATTGACCCTAAGTTGAAAAATATGTGCCTAACGGATCCCATTGGAGGGAGTGCATCATATTTGAATACAAAGGTTAGAATTGTAAAAGTTTAATTTTCGTTTCCTTACGATAAGCTCACGCCAGAGTTAAGCAAAATAGTTTGGGTTCCTGCTTAATTCTGGCGTGAGACTTAGAATATGTAAATCCCATTCCCTAAAACTTGAAAAAATGAATAAGAAATCCTTTGGTACTTCTATTTTGGTCTTGTCTCTAATTTCCTGCCAGCCCAGAAATAAATCAGCCCCGGTTGAAAACGCTACAAGAAATTTCACAGAAGCATGTGGGTATGTTCTGAATATTAATACGGAAAAATTAATTTACTTAGCAGAAATCGACCTAAATCTAATACTCGTAAATGTTACAGAGATACCAGATAATGATGCAATAATAAAAACGCATTTCAAAACAAAATATATTCATATCCCCGCGAGTGCTATTTATTCAAATCCTGATACACTCCATTCTAATAAAACAATTGTTATCATATCCAATGAAGGAAGGGAAAGCCGGCAACTGGCTGATTTTCTCGCTGAAAAAGGTATGGTTGTTTATTATCTTAAAGATGGCATCAGGGGATATCTTTTATGGCTTAAGAATAAAGGTATTAGAGAATCACCAAACCCACAGCCGGATACCCTTGTTGAAATTCCAGATTTTGGTTGTTGAAAGTGGTCAACCCTTTTCAGACATTAACGCAGCATTCATGCCGGGAACCCGTAAAAAAGTAAAAAAGAGGGCTTTAGCTCAAACTGAACCTGAAATATCCACCAAGAGACATATAAAAGAATCTGAGTAATCGTAAATCGAAAAATGGGTCATTCTTTCTGGATTTCCTGGCTTATAAATTATGAAACCATTAATAACCAATTGCTTTATCATCACCCCGGCGATCGGCGCCGTCTTCGAGTTTTCCGTTTGGAAGTATCAAAATAGCGCCCACTTTGCCGATAACGGGGGCATTGGTTGTGTATTACATTGCGCAAACGTCAGGATTGCAAGAATGACCGGGATGAACTTTCTCAAGGTCCCTTATTTTTTCGTTTTTATAACGGTAGTTTTTCAGCCTTGGTGGCGGATATCTTTTCCTTCAAGGGCAAAAATGGATGCTTCACCGATGTGGGCAGCGTGGTCGGCAATACGTTCGATGTTTGAAATGATACTTTTGATGCTGGAATAATCCACAATGATCTTTTGAACTTCTTGCAGGACATCTTCGGCAAGAATTGAATTACGGGAAATATGATGGTTCAGATCATCGACAACTACATCGTTGTTAATGGTCCAGACAGCATCTTCTTTTTTCCCGTCGATAAAGGAAAAAGTGGCTTTGGAAACCATATCAGTGGCCAGATCAAGCATTTTATTGATATCCTCCATGTTTAGTTTGAGCAGACGGGTATCCTTCATTTTTCTCAAGGTAGTCATCGTCTTGATGATCAAGTCGCCAATGCGCTCCAGGTTGGTAATCATCCTGTAGCAGGCCATAATGCCTCTAAGCTCGGATGCCACAGGGTTAAACAGAACTATGACATTGATAATCCTTTCGTTTATTTTTAACTCAAGATTATCCAGTTTTTTTTCATTCTTTTTTAATTGCTGAATCGTTTCAGGAGGAATCCCTTCAGTTTTTGTGGCAATAACTTTTTTCAGAAGGTCTAACTGTTTCAAAGTGAGGTTTGACGCTTTTTCAAAATCACTCATTATTTTCTGGATTGCTCTGTCTTTTGCAAAACTCATATTCAATTTTTTTATAAAGATATAAATTAACCAAATTTACCCATTAGGTATTCTTCAGTTCTCTTATCGGAAGGATTGGTAAACATGTCCTTTGTTTTCCCATATTCTACCAGTTCTCCCAGATACATAAATATGGAATAATCCGAGATGCGGGCTGCCTGAGCCATGTTGTGAGTTACCAGCACGATGGTATAGTCCTTTTTTAGTTTAATAAGCAGGTCTTCGATCTTTGAAGTTGCTACCGGGTCAAGCGCCGAAGTAGGCTCGTCCAGAAGAACAACATCAGGCTGAAAAGCCAGTGCCCTGGCAATGCAAAGCCTTTGCTGCTGTCCGCCCGACAGAAAATTTCCTCTTTTGTGAAGGGCATCTTTCACTTCATCCCACAGCGCTACATCCTGTAGTGATTTTTCAACAATTTCATCCTTCTGGCTTTTCTTTTGCTTTATTCCGTTCAGTTTGTATCCTGCGATGACATTTTCATAAATACTCATGCTGGGGAAAGGATTGGGACTTTGAAAAACCATTCCGATCTTTCTTCTCAACTCAATATTGGAAAGTTTGGAAATGTCTATATCATTGAGAAATATTTTTCCCTGAGTTTCAATGTTGGGATAGAGTTCGTGCATCCGGTTCAGTGCCCGCAGCAGACTGCTCTTGCCACAACCGGATGGCCCCATGATCGCTGTAATCTGATTCTTTTTAACGTCGGCATTAACATCAGCAACAGCAAATTTATCCTTGTTGTTCTTGTCGTAGGATACATATAGATTTTGAATCCTTAAGACGGGGTTTTTGATTTCTATAACTGGATTGACCATATTCAATTATTTCCTATTTGAAGCAATTCGTTTTGATATTAAATTCAAGGCCAGAACCAAAGCCACCAAGAATAATGATGAACTCCAGATCAGGTTAACCATGTTCGGGTCGTTATAAAACTGCCAGATGAGTAAAGGTACTGCATTGGCAGGTTTGGTAATGTTAAAACTTACATATGGGCTTCCCAACGCTGTCAGCATCAGAGGAGCCGTTTCGCCGATCACCCTTGAAAGTGCTAGCAGAATTCCTGTGGTAAGGCCACTGAGACCCGTGGGCATCATCACTTTCAAAATGATCTTATGATAAGGAACTCCCAGTGCAAGTCCCGCCTCTTTAATAGAAACAGGGATCATTTTGAAAGTTTCTTCGGTAGAACGGATGATCAGCGGGAGCATCATAATGGATAGTGAAGCGCTACCGGCCAGTGCGGAGAATCCATGTGTAATATTTTTTACAACCCAAATATAGGCAATGATACCGAGGACAATGGAAGGCGCTCCCTGAAGAATATCCGAAATATCACGGACAATGTTTGCATAGCGTTTATCAGCATTTTCGTACAAGTAAATACCGATCATAATCCCCAAAGGGACGGCGATGACACTTGCCACAGAGACCATAATAAAAGTTCCTGAGATTCCGTTCAGAATCCCGCCCGGGATAAGTTTCCCGTGGCTGATAGCTGTCATGGCATCCCACGAATCGGGTGCTACTTTAGTAAAGAAATTCAGGTTTATCTGTTTGTAGCCTTTTTCGACAAGGTTAAAAACAATAAGTATGATAGGAGTGATGGTGATCAGTGTAAAAAGGATCACCAGTCCGTGAAAGAGCCTGTTGGTGGCTGCCCTTCTGTTATCCTTTGTTTTAGAGGATAATATATCCAGCTTATGTTTACGTGCCATGGCTCTATGCAAATTTCTTTATGATTAATTTACCAACAGCATTGATCAACCCCGTTATGATGAATAACAACAGGCCAATGGCGATCAGAGCGCTCAATTTCAATCCTTCTGCTTCGCCAAACTGGTTGGCGATCACGCTGGCCATGGTATTCCCGATATCGAAGATCCCTTTGGGTATCATGTTGGAATTCCCGATCAGCATGGTTACTGCCATGGTTTCTCCAAGTGCGCGGCCCAGCGCCAGAATATAGCTGGCGACAATACCAGACCTTGCAGCGGGAACCGTGACATTAAAGATTACTTCCATCCGAGTGGCTCCCAAAGAATAGGCTGCTTCCTTAAGATGGTTCGGTACCAATGAAATGATCTCCGTGCTGATGGATGTGGCATAAGGGATGATCATAATTGCCAGGATGATACTGGAAGTAAATATACCGAATCCCTGCGCATTCAATCCCAGTTTCACGATCATGGGGCGGAGATAGTAAAATCCCCAAAGGCCGTAAACTATGGAAGGAATGCCGGCCAGCAAATCCACCATAGTCCCGATGACCTTGGCAATAAAAGTTCCTTTGTAAAACTCTCCGATAAACAGAGATGCCGAAAAGGCCAAAGGGAGACAAATGATTAAAGCGAGAACCGAAGTTACGATCGTTCCCACTATAAACGGTAGTGCTCCATACTGTTCTCTGCCCGCAGTTGGATTCCATTTGGAAGACCAAATAAACTGTAATCCAAATTTCTCGAAAACCGGAATGGACCCACTAACTAGCGTGAGTACCATTCCGGTTGCGAGCAGGATCAAGATGATGGATGCAACAAATAAAAGATTCTTAGTTACTTTTTCGCTGTTCATCTAATCCTTCATATAACTAAATCGTCTTATTTCAAAATAGGTGTCCCATTATAAGTAACCGTATGCAAAATTCCTTTTGCAATTGTAACAACCTTTTCCGGCAACGGAGCATATTTCAGCTCCTGACCGATCTTCTGTGCTGTCGGGTCTAACATCCAGTCCAACAGTTTCAGGGTAGCCTGAGCCTGGGCCAATGAGCGACCGTTGTATGCCTGATCTTTGTAAAGAATGATCCAGGTGAAACCACTGATAGGATAAGCATCTGGTGCGGATGAGTTGGTTTCCATTACCCGGGTGTCAGCTGGCATTTCTCCTTTTCCGGCAGCACTAACTGCTGCAATAGTAGGAGCGATGAAGTTTCCGGCTTTGTTTTTCAACAGAGCGAAAGAAATTTTCTGTGCAAAAGCATAGTCAGAACCAATGTATCCGATAGCACCAACTGTTGAGCTGATGGTTCCTGCAACACCAGGATTTCCTTTGGCACCCATTCCGGTAGGCCAGTTCAAAGATTTTCCGGTTCCAACCTGATCTTTCCAGGCTTTGCTGATCCGGGTCATGTAATCGCTGAAGATGAAAGTGGTTCCACTTCCGTCTGAACGGTGAACAACAGAGATAGCCAGCTTAGGAAATTTAACACCGGGGTTTAGCTTTTTCAGTTCTGTGTTGTCCCAGTTGGTGATTTTTCCCATGAAAATTTTGGAAAGCAGTTCGGGAGTCAGCTTTATAGATGAAACTCCTGGGAGGTTGAATGCGATGTCCACGGCTCCACTACAAGTTGGGATGTGAACAACAGCGCCTGGCATTTTAGCTTCTTCGGCATCGCTTAAATAAGCATCGCTACCACAAAAATCAACTACTCTGTCTTTCAGACTGCGGATACCAGCACCTGAACCTGTTAATCCGTAAGATGTGGGAACACCAGTTAATTTCAGATACTTGCTGAAAGCTGTTTTGTAGAAAGGTCCTGCAAAGGTAGAACCGGCGGCTGAAAGTGTGATGTTAGATGATGCAGCAGCCTTAGTTTTGCCAGCAGTCTTTGAGCTTGATTTGGTGGCATTATTGCAAGACATAAGTCCTACTGCAATGGCCACGACGAATAATAACTTTTTCATGTTTAATAGATTTGATGTTAGTTTTATATCTTAAAATTTAAATTCCATACTTAAATAGGCTCCTGTTACGGAATGCAAAGAAGAATCCTTTGGCGTCCATACCTGGATGTTAGGAGATACTTTTACACCTTTTACAGGAGAAACTTCCAAACCGGCGATTATTGTCTGGCCATCTTTTTTATAATTCCAGGGATTAACCTGACTGGTAAGCGTGGCTGAAGAAATATTGTCGTAACGGGCGGAGATTTTAACTTTCTTAATTTGATAGTTGGCAAAAACGGAGTAACCGGAGTAATCTTTGCCGGAAACCATTCCATGATTTACCTGTTTGGTATATTCTGCACCCAGATTAAGTCCTGATGCTTTATAATCTGCGAAGAAGGAAAGGGTCTGCTGTGCGACAGCTTTGCTCATGTCGTCATAATAAACCCTTAAAGAAAGACCTTTAACGGATTTGATGGTGATTCCGAAAGCGTATTTAAAAGTGCTATCGGCCTGAAGTTTTTTGTAGCCTTCACCGTTATAGATAGAAAAATCTGCGCTAATGAAAGGCGCAAACTGGTATGCTATCAAAACACCTAAATCGGCGCTTGGGTTGAAACCGTTCTGATCCTGAAAGGATTTGTACAGGTAGCGGTTGCCCCATTCGTGTTCCATCAGGTTAAAAGCGGTGGTTCCGATCAAACCGAATTGTACTTTAAAACCGTCTCTTTTATATTGTACCTGAGCAGTCTTTAAATAAGCTGTCATTTGGAGACCGCCTACTCCGGGATTTCCAACGTCAAGCTTTACCGCGGCTGACCAATAGGGCGAAAGTTTATACCCATAACCGAAATAAGCACGGGTCACTTCAAACGCTGCGGCTGAAGATCCATTGGTGAAAATGCTGTGATAATCGGTGTAAATTTTCACAGTAGGTGCTCCGGATGGCTTGAAAGTATTGCTGGATGTGGCACTTTGAGCAAACATGCTGGATGCCAGGAACAGTAACATTATACTAAGTGTAACTTTTTTCATCTTGTGTTTTGTTTTTTTAATTTGCAAGAACGAAAGAGTCAACGTTACATGGATCCGGATGTAAGTGTCTCTTATTTTCAGTCGCAAAAGAACACTATCCTTTCCAGTTTCAGGTTAACTTAATATTAAGTTTAAGTTACCTAATTGTTAACCCTGTCCATAACTTATCGGGCTGTTAATAACAATCTTATCAACGATTTACGAAAACTAAAAACAAGAAAAAAGGTATCGTTTCCCCCGCCGTTCCTTGGTAGTGTTAAGTCTTGGAAGACATATTTTCAGGCTGTATTTTGATGCTTTTTATGTCAAAATCAGAGTATTTCTCTGTTGATAGCCGATGTTGAAAAAGAAGGGGCCTAAGACGGAAGATAGAAACCCAGCCGTTGGGTCAAGCCCCGCTTCATCAAACTGAAAAATCTACACAAGGGTTCCCCCTTTCAGTGGGTCGGGGAGTACCCCCTTTTTGCTAAACAAAAAAATCCCGTATATTTGACCTATATAATTCAATTTACACTCAATCAAACATGAAAACCAATAACAGACCACCACCCGCAGTCCCTGTTGCGCGTCCATTCATTTCATCATAATGGAATAATCCTCGCCGATACACATCGTTCGGTACATCATCAATACAATCAAAAACAATTATTTAAAAATCATTAATCAAAAAAATCAATCATCATGGGTTTATTTCAAAAAATCAGTTCCGTACTCAGTGGCGGATTTCTAAAAGACGCCGGCGATCTTATTGACCGTTTCGTTACAACAAAACAAGAAAAAGAAGAAATGAAACAGCAAATGGCCGAACTGGTCCACAAACAGGAGGTGGACATTCAACAACTCTCTATTGAAGCACAAAAGGAGTTCGATCAACGTATCAAAGACCTGGAAGGAACTGCCAAAGACCTTAATCAGGCCGGCTGGATCGGCCGCGTCGTCCTGTTCCTGCGCGGTGCTCAACGCCCGTTATGGGGTTACTTTGTCGGATTCATGGATTTCATGGTCTTCTCCGGAAAATGGGCCATCAAAAGCGGCACACAACTCGAATCTGCCTTCTGGATCATCAACTTCCTCGTCCTCGGATTTCTCTTTGGTGAGCGGGCCGTACGCAACGTAGCTCCGCTGGTTAACCAAATGATCGCCAGACGAAAAGCCGGCAAACTCGCCCAAAACGATCAAATTATAGAGGGCTGACCATGAAGATCGAAGTAATACGGTACAGCACTTCCAGCGAAAGCACCCTCGGCTTGCTGCTCATTGATGGCGGGTTCGAGTGCTATACGCTCGAAGACGGGTACCACGAAACTAAGATCCCCGGGAAAACCCGCATTCCTGCCGGTACCTACGATATAAAACTCAGAACCTACGGCAAACATCACCAACAATATCTTAAAAAGTATGGCAGCGATTTCCACCATGGCATGCTGCAGGTGGTGCAAGTAAAAGGCTTTACCGATATCCTTATCCACAAAGGAAACACCGGCGAAGACACCGCCGGTTGCCTGTTGGTGGGCGACGGAGCCAATAACAATCAAACCAAAGACGGTTTTATATCCGACAGTGGAATGGCGTACGAACGTATATACCCCAAAATCGCTTCCGAGCTCCTTGCGGGAAACAGCGTTACCATCCATTACCGCGATCAGTTGGCCGGGCTGCCGGCTGAAGGCACCGGCACCCGTCGAAAAGTGGATACCACAAGGCTCTATTTGCGCGAAGTCCCCAACGGCGTTCAAAAGGCGATCCTTTTCGATGGCTCCGATATAGAACTTTTAGAAACCCTTAACGACTGGAGCAAAGTAAAGCTCGAAGGCTGGCTCAGCAATAAGTTCATCCTGTGATGTCAGTAAAATGAAATAGTTTTGATGAATTCTTTCAGGGCGGCTCATCGGGCTGTACACTATAGTCCTCGGTGCAAAAGCTGGCAGTGCCAACGGGTTTTCAGGGGCTCCGTTGTCGCCCTGCCTCCCCGGGCGCAGCAGCAGCTTTGCCCCTCCGGGCTACCGCTTCCATCCCGGCCGCTTGCAAGTTTAAAGGCAAAAGGCTAAAATTCAAAGGAAAAAGATTGTCATTTCGATGAGCGTAGCGAAGAGGAATCCACTGGGAACAGAATTCTTTCCTGGGGGATTTCTTCCTTTGGTCGAAATGACAGTTTTTGCTCTTTAGTGATTCCAGCCGGTAGGCTGGCAGGTCTCAGTTGTACATCCTTCGAAATGACAACATAGTACTTTTGGAGCATCTAAATAACCCTGTAATTCTTATAACTAAAATCCAGTCCAAAAAACTTTTTCAGGATTCGTTTCAAACGGTCTTTGGCCGTGGTGCGGCTGAATGAAATATCGAAATCGAATTTCCAGTTGGTGGCTTCAATACGTTGCTGCATCACCAGGGGATGAGTGCCCTGGAACGGTTGCAGGCTGCGCACATGCTTTTCATATTCAAAGGACTTTACTTTGGTCACATTGTCTTCGACCCATTGGTCGTTGTGCCAGAGCTTCTGGAAGCTCTCCTGCTTGCGCTGCATGGCTTCGGGCGGCTTTACCCAGCCATAATGATACACATAAGCATCAACGGGCTTAACTTTCAGCTTTTGGTCGTTGCCCATGCGGAACCCCTGCGCATCGCGATAGGAATAAATAGAAGGATTGTTTCTGATGATCCGTATTTCGAGGGGGTACCAGTTGGATGAACTCCCGACATAATCATACGAACCGTAGAAGTGGAGGTAGTTGAACAGCAGTCCGTCCACATCTTTTTGGTCCAGGTATGTTGCCATGACTTCGCGGATGGGCTGGTGGTACTTTTCGTGGATCACTTCATCGCCCTGGATATAGAACGCCCAGTCGCTGTCGCTGGCAATGGCGGCAAAAGCTTTGTCGGTTTCCACAGCCAGCACGCGCCCGCCTGCGCGCAGGCTTTCATCCCACACGGTTTCGATAATTTTGATTTTCGGGTCACCGATGCTCTGGATCAGTTCCAGGGTTTTGTCTTCCGATTTCCCCACGGCCACCACGACTTCGTTGCACAGCGGCAGGATGGAGCGGATGGCTTCCACAATGGGATAATCAAACAGGACTGCATTTTTGATAAAGGTAAACCCGCTTACTTTCATGGTTTCGGCTCTATTGAAAGAATTATTTGCAAAGCTAAAGAAAATGAGATGTTTTTTTAATCAACCAGAATCTTCTATTAAAGAATGCATCATCCAATGTTTGCAGGCCGACTATGACCGTTTTCTGGAGCTGAACAGCCCCGCTAGTATCAGATTAAGAGCGTGCCCACCACAAGTATCGACGCCCTGATGGAGGAGGCCATGAGCCTGCCGAACAATCAACTCGACAAATTGATGAAGCTCTTCAAAAACCGCGATGCTAATTTCTGCAATGGTTTCCTGAAAGCACTTATGATTGTGGATTATTAAAACACCAAAAATCGGCACGGGGTTCATCAAAACGTGCCGGTTTCTCTTACCCACCCCTGAAAACTTTTTTATGTCTGCTCACAAGTCGTAGAATGTGGGAGCGGGAGAGGAGACCTGCCAGCCGAAGGCTGGAATCCCCCAGGCAAGCCATCGTCATTCCGAAGGAGGCACGACTGAGGAATCTCCCCGAACCCGGTTGTCTTTTCGACGAACGCAGTGAGGAGAAATCCCCTCAGAAAGAAGTTGCCATTTTTCCCTGAAAGAGAACACTTTTCCAAAATATTTCTAACTTAGTGCTGTTAAACCAATAAGAAATTGACCCAATTACCCACAAACCCGATTCCTGTTGCCGTTTTCCGGAGAAATTTGGATATAGAATTTTGCCTTTTCGTGAAGAGGATAAGGGATGGGGTTATTAGATGTATAACGAGTTATATGCCACTTTAAAAGACACTGAGAACGATGACATCAAAAACATTTATAAG
>CAZPPK010000092.1:0-11608 GCA_964588415.1 uncultured Lentimicrobiaceae bacterium | reverse complement strand
TTTGCCTGCAATTCACTATACAATTCCAATGTTTTTTGGGGATCGGAATAATTCAAATAGAAAACTTCGCCGTCTTTAAGTTTCAGGTGAATGAACGGTGGGGTGTTAACATTGACAAAAATTTCCGTTTTGCCCAGGCCGTTTAACCTGAAATAGCCTTTAAAATGTCCTGCGAATGCAAACCCACCTGTTTTTGTCTCAACATCAGGCATTGATGTTACCTTTTCCAATTGTAAAATCTCGCTGTATTTTATCCCGACCGGATAGAGCCCCCTGATTCGAAGCTCGTTCGCCTTTAATGTGATTTTGACATCAGTACTGGAATAAATTATAAATCCAATTAAGATGAGAAATACGATCCCAAGCCCATACCATGTGGTTTTTGAATTAATGCCCGGCATGTTTTTATTTAAAGATGAAAGGTTCATAATTTAATGGGTTAAAGTATTCTTTCCCAAAGAAAAATGAATGTTTTAAATAATTCCATTTTTGTCGCACATAGGATTTGATATGCTATTAGCCAATCTTCTCCCCTTCTTCTATCCATTTTAAGTGACAAAATAATAATTCTCCTGTTTTTTCGTCTCTCAAATGTAACCCATTTCCCTGGCAATAATCATAATCTTTGCAAGTGGCACAAATTCCGGTTTTTGTCCAACTTCTGTCCCTGTATTTTTCATATCTGTTTTCCCAGACTTCGGCAAAATTGTCCTGATAAATATTTCCCTGGATAAAGTTATCTCTCAAATTGGGACAGGCTGAAATTGAACCGTCAGCTAAAACAGAAGCTATATTTATTCCTGCACGGCAAAAGAAAAAATCGTCCCGCACTTCTTTTTCGTAATTGCCCAAAAAACCTTCGCAACCGTAATTCAGGTGTATCTTATTTTCTTTACGGGTTTTCTTTATAAAATCAAACAGGCCCTTAAATTCGGTCGGAGGCAGTTGTAAAAAATCATTTACTTTAGCACGACCAATAGGGAAAACCGTAAAAACCCGCCAATCTTTAAGGCCAATGTTGATTAACAGATCTCGAATCTCTTCAAGCTCCATAAAATTCTTGCGATTGACACAAGTTACAACATCATATTTCAGATTTTCAGTTTTGGGTAAAAGTTTGATTGCGTCGATGGCCTTATTGTAGCTTTTATTATTGTTTCTTAGCCAATTGTGCGAACTTTCCAAACCATCCAGACTAATTGTGAGGGCCCGTAGTCCTGAATCGAGTAAACTATTTAACCGTGCTTTGGAAAGGAGCATCCCATTGGTTACAATTCCCCAGGGAAATCCTCTTTTATACAACTCCAAGCCTGCTCTTTCGATATCTTTTCTTACGAGAGCTTCACCTCCTGTGAAAACTATCATGGTTTCATTGGGATTTACGATCTCGGTAACCTGGTCTATTGCACTTAAAAAGTCACTTATGGGCATATCTTTTACTAAGGAATCTTTTTTGCAATCGCTTCCGCAATGCAGGCAGTTTAAATTACAGCGTAAGGTGCATTCCCAAAAGATGTAATTCAGCGAGTGAAGCTTCGCTTCATTCCCTTTATATCTTTTATAAAGATTTAATGCAATTCTTTTTTTTATCGGAATTTTTGAAACGCCCATTATTTTTTATCCAATTCTACATCAAATTCTTCCGAAGTTTCACCGGCATTCCAATGACCGTCACCATCAGTAAATTTTGGATCTACAAATTCAACAGTGGTGTCTAAACTCTTATAGTCTCCATTTGCAGTACTGTCAACATCTTTAAAGTTAATTTGAAATGTCTGATTGGCGGGAAAATCAGTATTAGAAACCTGATACTTTCCCTGACTATCAGTAAATGATGTATCTCTACTCATGATTACTCTAATGTTTTCTATCGGAGTGTTAGTGCCTATTGCAGCTACTTTTCCGTTAACAATAAATTTTGCATGAGGGGTTCCATATTCAGTTTTAAAATTTGGTAATTTATTACAGGAAGATGCAAACCCAAAAAAAGCCATAAGCCCCCAAATAATTACATTTGAAGTTTTGTAGAATTTGTTTTTTGCTTTTTTCATTATTGATTTATTTTTAAAAATTTTTATCCAATTTGAAATTCGATAACTAATAATTTCTCATAGATTCACTTCTCATTCTTCGAAATCAGTGATTAGCAGGGATTATCTACTTGTTTTCAGTGGACACTCAAATCCACCACTTTCCAAAAATCCAAAAGGGAAATATGTGATTCCTGTTTCCAAAACTGGTTAATCATTGCATCTTTCTGAGTTTGGGTCAGGAAGGCAGGTTCCCGATTCAAATATAGAGAAGTTTTCAATACAAAGGGTTGGGCTTCACCTTATTTTGAAGGCACAACCTGTTTCTGTCGCTGATGAACAGCCAGAGTCGGGTCTTTCAGGTTAAAAAGAATTATTTTTGTTCAATGTGTATGTTCCTCCCCATCACTAACGCGCAAATGTTTCGTGTGCTTTAATAAATTAGGATTCTATGTTTTATGGTCTCGCGTTTGGAGACGAGCGCCAGTAATTGTTATGACAAACACGACTTTCTAACTTTACTGATTTAGTGCTCTTTACGGACTTCGGGCACTTTATATTACCCCCAAAAATACCGGCAGCTCACTCAGCAGGTCTTTGATAGCGGTAAGGCTGGAAAGCTTTATTTTTCCAATGACATAGTTGCTTCCGTTTCCAGAATATTGTTCCGATATCTCTTCAAAACGGAAATGCTCCAGATCTTCTTCCCGCTGATAGCGTAAATAGATCTTCAAAGTCAATTCATTGGAAAATGAAGGCTTTTTAAAATATTTCAGTTTTTTGTATTCGTATCTATAATTGTGGCTTAATGCCGTAATGTCCGATAAAACCGCCGAACCTGTGGGGAAGGCTCCCGCCCCTTTTCCAAACATAAACTGTTTGTCATAATAAGCCCCTTCGATAACTACGCCATTATACTCATCTTCAACGTTGTATATATATTCGATTTTATCCACAAACTGAGGCGCTACAAACAATGAAACCGAGTTGTTTTCTGTCTTCAGCACCCTGGCGACCAGCTTTATTTTAAGTCCTTTTTCTTTAGCAAACTGCACATCGAAACTATTGATCTTTGATATCCCGAAACGGAAAATATCATTCGCTGCCACCAGCAGCCCGAAAGCATGTGCCGTGATGATCACCAGCTTAAACAGAGAATCATTTCCATCCACATCAAAAGCCGGGTTGCTTTCCGCGAAACCGAGCTCCTGCGCTTCTTTCAAGGCTTTATGATAATCCTGTCCGTTGCGGAAGATCTTTGTCAGGAGGTAATTGGAGGAACCATTCAGAATGCCGGTGATGGAAAGCAGCAGATCATTATCGTAATATTCTTCCAGATTTCGGATGATGGGAATGGAACCGCAGGCAGAAGCGTCATATAACAGCGATTTTCCGGTCTCTTTCTGAATCTCAATCAGCTCTTCAAGATGTGCGGCAAGCATCGTTTTATTGCCTGAAACCACATCTTTACCCTGCAGCAAGGCCCCCTTGACAATTTCGTACGCATCTTCCGCATCGTCAATCAATTCAACGACGACGTTAATTTTCGGATCTTCAATAATTTTATTCTGATCGCGGGTAATGATATCCGCATTTATGGTTCTGGGCTTTTCCTGTTTCACACAAACAGAAAGGATATCGGCATCTACCGTTTTACTGTTTTGCAGCACGGTGTAAAGTCCTTGTCCGACAACGCCAAATCCGTACAATCCAATGTTTAATTTTTTCATCTTATGAGATCTTTTTTACCACAAAGAAATACCAAGGGTGTCATCAAAAATGCTAAGGTTTCCCGGAAGATCTTCCTTTGTGCAACTTTGTGGTTATATTTTTTATCCTTTAAAAACTTTTTACATCCTTCATAAACTTCCTGACAATCTTTGTAATCGACTGAAATTCCAAAAGAAATCCGTCATGCCCGTAATCGGAATGAATGAATTCCAGCCGGGCACCGGGGATATGCTTTTTTATCAGCTCTTGATCTTCTTTTGGGAACAAAATATCCGTATCAATGGCAATGCCAAGAGTCTTTGCCTTGACTTCAGCCAGCGCTTTTTCAAGCCCGCTGCGTTTTCGTCCCACATGATGGCTGTCGAAAGCCCTTGTCAGCACAAAATAGGAATAAGCATTAAAGCGGTTGGCAAGCTTTTCGCCCTGATACTGCTGATAAGTGATGGCTTTTAATCTTCTGAAATCATCATCTTCGTGCAGTGTCTGAGTTTGGTTATAAGCCTGTGCATTTCTGTAACTCAGCAAAGCAATGGCTCGGGCGGCTTTCATTCCTGCTATGCCGCCATCAGGTTTCCGGCTGAAAAAACTTTCATCCGCCAGGATAGCCATGCGCTGCGCTTCATTCAGCCCGGCTGTCCAGGAAGTTGCCTTTACGCCTCCGGCGATCATGATCAAATGTTTGATAACATCCGGTTCCATAATTGCCCATTCCACAGACTGAAAACTCCCGATGGAACCGCCCGTCAACACCTGAATTTGTGAAATACCCAAATGCTTTCTCAACGCAATGTGCACGTTGACCATATCGCGGATGGTGACATCCGGGAAATGGTTATAATAGACTTCTCCGTTTTCATCTGTCGATAACGGCCCGGTTGTCCCGTAACAGGATCCCAACACATTGGCACAGACAATAAAATGCTTTTTTGGATCGAAGCACTGCCCTTCTCCCGCAAGGCCTTTCCACCAGTCCAGTGCATCGGAGTTGGCAGTTAGGGCATGACAAATCCAGACCACATTGTCGCCTTGGGTATTCAGTTTTCCATACGTATGGTAAGCCACTTCCACACCTGACAGGGATGAACCGTTTTCAAGCGGGAAGTGGCCCGGAATCTTGAGCAAATGCATCTTAAACTAAATTTGATTTAAAGCCTGATCAACATCTTCAATAATATCGTCAATGTGTTCAATACCCACAGAAACCCTAAGCAGCGTCGGACCAATCCCAACGGCTGCCAGTTCCGTATCACTCAATTGCTGATGGGTAGTCGAAGCCGGTTGGATGATCAGCGTCTTGGTATCGCCGACATTGGCAAGGTGACTGATGAGCTTGAGACTTTCCACAAACTTTGCAGTGATATCTTTGGTGCCTTTCAGCGAAAAGCTCAAAACAGCCCCAAAACCGTGTTGAAGATATTTCTTAGCAGTTTCATGTTTGGGATCATCGGGAAGTCCGGGGTAAGAAACTTGTTCCACTTTAGGGTGTTTCGAAAGCCATTGAGCCAATACCAGCGTATTGTCAACCGAACGTTGAACTCTTAGCGAAAGCGTTTCAATTCCCTGCAACAAAAGGAAAGCGTTGAACGGGCTCAGTGCTGGTCCAAAATCGCGAAGGCCTTCCACCCTTGCCCTGATGATGTATGCGATATTTCCAAAGGCCGAGCCTTTTCCGAAAACATCGGAAAACACCAGACCATGATATCCTTCGGAAGGTTCGGAGAATTGCGAGAACTTCCCGTTTCCCCAATCGTAGGTGCCGCCGTCGACAATAATGCCTCCGATGCTGTTACCGTGGCCGCCAATCCATTTGGTAGCGGATTCGACCACAATATTGGCCCCCAATGTCAATGGTTTGCAAAGAAATCCGCCGGCGCCAAAAGTATTATCCACGATAAGCGGAAGGTCATGTTTGCGTGCCAGGGCAGCGAATTTTTCAAAATCAGGAACTTCAAAGCTGGGGTTTCCAATAGTTTCCAGGTAGATAGCTTTGGTGTTTTCATCAATCAGTTTTTCAAAATTGGCAATCTCCAGGTTTTCCGCAAAGTAGACCTGAACGCCCAGCCTTTTAAAGGACACTCTGAACTGATTGTAACTTCCACCATAAAGATACGGCGAAGAAACAAAATTGTCGCCCAACTGCAGTATGTTATTCAGGGCAATAAACTGTGCTGAATGTCCCGATGCTACTGCCAGCGCAGCAACGCCGTCTTCCAACGCTGCCAGCCTTTTCTCCAGCACATCGTTGGTAGGATTCATGATACGGGAATAGATGTTTCCGAACTCTTCGAGCCCAAAAAGCTTTTTGGCATGTTCGGTATTATTGAAAACATAAGAAGTGGTCTGATAAATGGGAACCGCCCTTGAGAGGGTTGTTTCATCCGGTGTGTGGCCGGCATGAACCTGTAAGGTTTCGTATTTCATAATATATAGAATAAAAATTAAAGAATATTGATTTATAATCGATGGGTGCTGTTAGGCATAGCTTAAACAGCACCTTGAAAGAAAGGATGTGGGGACATTCTGTTTCTATGAAATCACAATGCCCCTAAAGCATTCGCATCCTGCAAATGGCGGGAAAAATTTCAGAAAAAACGCCACAAGAAACCAAGTCTGAAGGCTGTGGCTGATTAAGATTTGTTTTACTTCGGGAAACTCCCGGATAAAAAGAATTTCGTTTCATTTTTTCAGTTTAAATTATAATTCCCTCCGGGGATATCCCCTGAGCGGCAGGTATTGGCACCTTTCCTTTTGGCAGGTTGCCGGAGTTTCATAGAGCCTGATCTCTCCACTCCTCTGTATAATTCAAACATCCGGGTAAGGAATATTTGAATAACGGGGCAAAACTATGTAAAAAAATTTACCGTGCAAGTTTTCAGTGAAAAATTTTCATATTATTTTGAAAACCTGTAGATTAATTTTTATTGAGCTACAAGTTACCGCAAACGATACAAAAAAGCCATTCGGATGGGGGAAAGTATAGCCATAAAATCATGAAAATCATAAAGTCAGCTTGCACTTTAATGGTACGCTGATTGGACTGATGAAACGGATCAAATGAGATCATAATCAATCATAAAAGATCAGTGCCCCATTCACAAAATAATTTTCATAGCTTTGCTTCATTGAAAAAACGTATGGACGCTTCCCTTTTATTCAGTTATTTTCAAAATCTCAGCGAAAAGCAAAAAGAGCAATTTCAGTTACTGAAGGCTCTTTATCTCGATTGGAACAGTAAAATCAATGTGATTTCCCGCAAGGACATGGAGCAGTTTTACCTGCATCACGTGCTGCATTCGCTGGCTATAGGAAAACTGGTTCCGTTCAAGGCTTACACCGAGATTATGGATGCCGGAACCGGTGGTGGTTTCCCGGGTATACCGCTGGCCATTCTTTTTCCTGATGTCAGGTTTTATTTGGTGGATAGTATCGGGAAGAAGATCAAAGTGGTGAAAGAAGTAGTAAACGCCCTTGGATTGAAGAATGTGGAATCAGAACAGATTAGGGCGGAACAGGTTGATCACACCTTTGATTTCATTGTCAGTCGTGCTGTTACCGATTTGGAAGCATTCACCCGCTGGACTTTTTACAAAGTACACCGGCAGTCGTTTAACCGGCTTCCCAACGGGATTTTATATCTGAAAGGTATGGGCATTGAAGATGAAATCCATCGCGTGAAGCAGTTAAAAATGACCAAAGTTTCCACTTATCCTATTTCGCGCTATTTTTCTGAAGAATACTTTGAAAGCAAACAGATCGTTCATGTTTATAAATAACAAGCAGTTGCTTTAAACTTTAGCAATTAATCTGTCAAGATATCTATAGCATAACAAACGATATAATTATTGATGAAATTCTTACATATTGACAACAATATAAGGCGGGCACAAAAAAAATTTCTTATTTTCGCCCGTTCTACATTCGTTAAAGAAATTTTTCAAAAATAAATTTATTATGACAGAAGCAATTCAGAAATCTCTCAGAGAATCTCCTTGGGCACGTTGGACGGCAATGGTAGTCGTTTCTTTATCCATGTTTGGTGCGTATTATTTCAATTATGTCGGGTCTTCGATTAAACCAATATTAGAAATAGCTCTCGGATGGACCAGTAAAGATATTGGAACCTATACAGGTTCGTACGGATGGTTTAATGTTTTCTTCCTTATGTTGATTTTTAGCGGTTTAATTCTTGACAAACTGGGAATCAGAGTAACAGGGTTGGGTGCCACAGCAATGATGGCCATTGGCACAGCTCTTAACTATTGGGCCATGACTGCCATGCCTGCCCACATGTTGGCTCAGCATGTAACCCTTCCGTTAGTTGGTCAACTTCCCATGCAGGTTTTCATGTCCTGTCTCGGATTTGCAATCTTTGGTATAGGAAGTGAGGCGACGGGAATAACGCTTTCCAAGGCGATTGTGAAGTGGTTTAAAGGCAAGGAGATGGCCCTCGCCATGGGACTACAGATGTCCATTGCCCGTTTGGGAACTGCTTTAGCCCTGGCTATATCATTGCCGTTGGCTATCAAATTCACATACAGTACTCCTATCCTGCTTGCTTTTGTCCTCATGCTGTTAGGTCTTGTTGCCTTCATCACCTACGTTATCATGGATATCAAACTGGATAAGTCTGAAGAAAATATTGAAGTAGAAGAAGAAGAACCTTTCCGGGTAAAAGACATTTTTTCTATAGTAAACAACAAAGCATTCTGGTATATTGCCATTCTTTGTGTTTTATTTTACGGCGCAGTATTCCCTTTCTTATTTTTTGCACCGGATTTCATCATCAATAAATATCATGTAGCCGCCAAATATGCCGGATATATTCCTGCGCTGTTACCGGCCGGAACCATCCTCTTAACTCCACTTTTTGGATATATTTATGATAGAAAAGGAAAAGGGGCGACCATCATGATCATTGGTGCAGTCATGCTTCTTATAGTACATAGTTTCTTAGCTGTGCCCTTCCTGAACAATTGGATATTTGCAGCATTAATGATTATCACTTTAGGAGTCGCATTTTCATTGGTTCCATCTGCCATGTGGCCTTCCGTTCCGAAAATTATTCCCGAAAAGAGACTGGGAACTGCTTATGCCGTCATTTTTTACATCCAGAACATTGGCCTGGTGGTTATTCCTACCGTACTTGGTGTTGTTTTGACGATGTCGAATCCCAGTGTTTCTCCTAATAAAATGTTGATAAAATCATCCATTGAACAGAGTTTCCATAAAGTGCTGGTGGACCACAAATTTACGTATACAAAAAAAGATTTGCAAATAGCAATTGACAAATCCACCGGAAATGTTGTTGACTCCATTGTGAAAAATACCTTTTACACTCCGACTCAGGAAAAGAACATCAATAAAGCCGCCATTGAGCAAGAGCTGATTCAGAATAATCTGGATGCTGCAGGTCATTTTACGCTCATAAACGGGAACAGGGCTACACTTATCGCATTGGGTAAGGTCTTCACCAGGGCAAGTTACCCCATTATCAAAAAAGAAAAACTGAATATCACCTATAACTACGAAAATGATATTCTCATATTTGTCTTGCTTGGAGTTTTATCCGTCATCTTCTCCTTCCTGCTGAAGATGGAAGACAAAAAGAAAGGATACGGACTGGAAATGCCGAATATGGAAAAGAAAGCCGAAGCTATTGAAGCAAAAATGGAAGGCGAATAAAAGCTTTTCATTCAAAATAAGGAAAAAGGCTGTCTCAAAAGGACAGCCTTTTTTGATATAATGTTCACTATTTGAATCAGGCGTCCACTTGCGAAATGAACCTTAACACACGTTATGTCGTTTCAATATTTTAACGTTTGAATAGGGATTCAAAAAATGAGACTATGCAAATAATCCTTAATTTTACAACCTAAATAAAAATTATATCAAAATAATAAAAACATGAGCAAAGAAATATTAAATCTTGAGCCAAAAGCTTTGTGGAAAAACTTCTACAGTCTCACACAAATTCCCCGTCCTTCAAAAAAAGAGGAAGAAGTCATTGAATTCGTAAAGAAATTTGGTGAAGACCTGGGATTGGAAACCATAGTTGACGAAGTAGGCAACGTAATTATTAAAAAACCCGCTACAGCAGGCATGGAAGACCGTAAAGGCGTTATCCTGCAAGGTCATCTTGACATGGTTCCCCAAAAGAATTCCAATTCAACCCACGATTTTGAAAAAGATCCGATTGATGCTTACATTGATGGCGAATGGGTTACCGCCAAAGGAACCACGCTGGGCGCCGATAATGGGATGGGAGTAGCTTCAACCATGGCAATTCTTGAAGCAACGGACCTTGAACACGGTCCCATCGAAGCCCTTTTCACAATTGATGAAGAGACGGGCATGACCGGTGCAGAAGGTTTAAAAGCAGGCTTTCTGGATGGTGACATTCTTCTAAACCTGGATTCTGAAGACGAAGGAGAACTTTACATTGGATGTGCCGGTGGCGTAAACACTGAAGCCGAAACCAGCTATGAAGAAGAAGACCTTCCTGAAAATATGACCGCCTATGAAATAGTAGTAAAAGGTTTAAAAGGCGGGCATTCAGGACTGGATATAAATCTGGGACGTGGAAATGCCAATAAGATTATCAATGCTTTATTGGCAACAGCAGCATCCAAATACGGTTTGCGCGTGGCAATTGTAGAAGGTGGAAATCTGAGAAATGCCATTCCTCGCGAAGCTTTTGCTGTAGTAGCCATCAATGAAAACAAAAAAGCAGAGTTCGAAACTTTTGTAACCGAGTTTAATAAGATTGTAAAAGACGAGTTTGATAATACCGATTCTGGTGTGGAAGTAGCTGCCAAAGCCATTGACAAACCCGCTAAAGTAATGAGTGGGAAAGCTCAGGCCAGTCTTTTTAAAGCTGTAGCTGATTGCCCAAATGGCGCCATTTCTATGAGCAAAGAGCTGAAAGGAATTGTGGAAACATCCACAAATCTTGCTATCGTAAAAGCAGGAAACGGTAAAATAGTAATCTCCAGCCTGCAACGCAGCCTAACAGAAGATGGCAAAAATGAAATTGCAAAAGCAGTACGTACCGCATTGACCAATGCCGATTTCAATGCAGAAAGTTCAGGAGACTACCCGGGCTGGAATCCCAATCCGGATTCTCCTATTTTGAAAGCCATGAAAGAAGTTTACAATGCTAAGTTTGGAAAAATCCCTGAGGTAAAAGTTATTCACGCGGGTTTGGAATGTGGCCTTTTAGGCTCTGTTTATCCCAACTGGGATATGATTTCTTTCGGACCAACCATCCGCTGGCCGCACTCCCCGGACGAGAAAGTTAAAATTGATACCGTACAGAAATTCTGGGATTTCCTCGTAGAAACGCTGAAGACCGTCCCTGTAAAATAGATACTTCTTGAATCTTCCTCCGGTTAGGAGGAAGATTCTTTTAAAAGAAAACTTTTTAGAAAAAATTGAAAAACTTTTCAGAACCTTTTGTGTAATAAAAAAATTAGTCTATTTTTGCACTCCCAAAATAATACAGGACGATGACAAAAAGAACGTTTCAACCATCTGTTAGAAAGAGAAAAAACAAACACGGTTTTCGCGAAAGGATGTCAACCGTTAATGGCCGAAAAGTGATCAAGAGAAGGAGAGCTAAAGGCAGGCATAAGCTCACTGTTTCAGACGAGTACAGATAGCAAGCGATTTATTTCGCACCTATATACGACCCAAAAAATTGATAGAGGCTGTCGCGGAAACGTTACAGCCTTTTTGTTTTGTAGTAAAAAAGTCCCATGATAAATGCATCATAGGGCTTTTTCAGAAATATGTATTATTAACCTGAGTTCGATATAAGATTTATCTCACAGAAAGCCAATAGTGGGCCA
>CAZPPK010000091.1:0-11630 GCA_964588415.1 uncultured Lentimicrobiaceae bacterium | reverse complement strand
ATTAGAGACCCATCATTCGCTCCACCACAGAAACTGCCCTGCATTCAGGATGACAATAGGGTATGATGGTCTTACCTCCAGGTTGATACTTAATTGTATTTTTGCAAAAAATGCAGCATGGACAAAACAGCTAAAAAAGAACAAATCCTTGTGGACAGCAAGGCCAAACTCAGCGAGACACTGCAGCAATTGCAGCACGAAATGGACGAAACCCGTCGTTTGTCCAACGAATACGGTGCACCTAAAGATCGCTACGACCCATATCGTACCAAACTTATGCGGCAAAATGAATTGTATGCCGGACAAATGGAACAAACAAACCGCATGATGCAGGCCCTGGAAAACATAAATCCAGATCAACTTATGGGCAGCGTGCAATTTGGCGCTGTTGTCATCACCAACAAACAAAACATCTTTGTCTCCTCAGGTATGGGTAAATTCGTTTCCGGCGGAATCGAGTACTATGCCATTTCTTCGCAGGCCCCCATTTTTAAAGTAATGGAACATGCCAAAGCCGGTTCATTTTTTGAGATCAATGGGCAGCGCTTCGAGATCAAGGACGTCTTTTAAACACTAATTTTCGACTTCCTGGCACAATTTTCCCCGGTAAGCTTTTACCGCTTTTGTGGAACACACTTTTTATTAATTTTGCAGCCTAAAATTCAGTTACTATGTTTGAAGGATTGAGCGACCGTTTTGACCGGTCATTTAAGATGTTAAAAGGGCAGGGCCGAATTTCGGAAATTAATGTGGCGGAGTCTGTCAAAGAGATCAGAAAAGCGCTGATTGAAGCCGACGTCAGTTATAAGATTGCCAAACAGTTTACCGACGATGTGAAAGAAAAAGCGTTGGGACAGGATGTACTTACTTCTGTGAAACCGGGTGAACTCATGGTAAAAATTGTCCATGATGAGCTGGCAGAACTTATGGGCGGCAACCAGGAAGATATTAACATCAAAGGAAGCCCGGCGGTCATCTTAATTGCCGGTTTGCAAGGTTCCGGTAAAACCACTTTTTCCGCCAAGCTGGCAAACTATTTAAAAAGCAAAAAAGCAAAACAGGTGCTACTGGTTGCCGGTGACGTATACCGTCCCGCTGCTATTGAGCAGTTGAAAGTTCTGGGTAGCCAGGTAGGTGTTGAAGTTTACTCAGAAATGGACAATAAAAATCCGGTTGAGATTGCAAAAAATGCTATCAAGCAGGCAAGGAATTCCGGTAAAAATGTAGTGATCGTCGATACCGCCGGACGTCTGGCTGTCGATGAAGCTATGATGAAAGAAATTGCAGCTGTTAAAAAGGCCATCGCTCCCCAGGAAACCCTGTTTGTGGTCGACTCTATGACCGGTCAGGATGCCGTGAATACGGCCAAAAGCTTTAACGATCAGCTGGGATTTGACGGTGTGGTGCTCACCAAACTCGACGGTGATACCCGTGGTGGCGCCGCTTTGACCATCCGATCGGTGGTTGAAAAGCCCATCAAGTTTGTGGGGATCGGCGAAAAGATGGATGCCCTTGACCTTTTCCATCCTTCCCGTATGGCCGACCGTATTCTCGGCATGGGCGACATCGTTACCCTGGTTGAAAAGGCACAGGAACAGTATGATGAAGAAGAAGCCCGGAAACTGCAGAAGAAAATCGCCAAGAATCAATTCAATTTCGATGATTTCCTGAAACAAATTCAGCAGATCAAAAAAATGGGGAATGTCAAGGATTTGATGGGAATGATCCCCGGCATGAGTAAGGCCATTAAGGATTTGGATATTGAAGACGATGCCTTTAAAGGCATCGAAGCCATCATTCATTCCATGACACCGCAAGAACGCTCCGAACCTAAACTGCTGAATGGTTCCCGGAGAAAAAGAATTGCCGACGGTAGCGGGACTACCATTCAGGAAGTCAACCGCCTGATCAAACAATTTGGCGAAACCAGTAAAATGATGAAACTGATGACCACAGGCAAAGGCAAAGCGATGATGAACATGATGGGCGGCGCAGGCAGGAGATAATTTTCCCGCAAGACTGCCAATGTCTGTTTGTCAGTAAATTTTTAATCAGGAGTATCACATAAAAAAAGTACCATCCTATGGCAAAGAAAAAAGAAACCATTATCATTGACGGCCGTCTGGTGTCAGCCAAGATCAAGGAAGAAATCAAAAAAGAGATTGCGCAACTGATCGATGATCATGATAAAGCACCGCATTTGGCTGCCGTATTGGTGGGTGATGACCCGGCCAGCCAGACTTATGTTGGTGGAAAAGAAAAAGCTGCTCATGCAGTGGGAATGATCTCTTCAATTTACCGTCTTCCGGAGAGCACCACTGAAGAAGAACTCCTGGAAACGATCAATTATCTAAACCATGATGATGAAGTGGATGGATTTATTGTCCAGCTTCCACTTCCGAAGCACATTTCTGAAGATAAGATGATCAATGCCATCAACCCCGCCAAAGATGTGGATGGTTTTACGCCTATCAATCTTGGAAACATGGTCCTTGGGAGGCCTGCTTACATTTCTGCAACACCTTTTGGGATCATGGAATTGTTGAAAGAATATAAAATCGAACTCGACGGGAAGCATGTGGTGGTTATGGGACGTTCCAATATTGTGGGGAGGCCTGTAAGCATTTTGCTTTCGCAGAAAGGACCAAACGCTAATGCTACGGTTACCCTTTGTCACAGCCGTACAAAAGACCTTGAAAAAATTACACAGACGGCGGATGTGTTGATATGTGCCATTGGTAAACCACAGTTCGTAAAAGAATTCATGGTGAAAGAAGGCGTGGTGGTGATTGATGTGGGAATTCACCGTTTGCCGGATGAAACGGCTTCGAAAGGTTATCGTCTGGTAGGAGATGTGGATTATGATGAAGTCGCAAAGAAAGCTTCCTATATATCACCCGTTCCCGGAGGCGTTGGCCCTATGACCATTGCCATGTTGTTGAAAAATACGCTGCTGGCGCATAAAAAAGAGATTTACAAATAGTCCGTTCCGTTCCGCGATATTGTTTCTGGCGGATATTGCCTTTCGAGATAGAAGAGCAGCGATCAGTGATGTTTAAAAAATGATAAACCAGGTGTCCATGAAAGTTCCTGAATCAGCGTTGTTGGAAGGGGGCAGGAAACTGCCGGTGATGGAAGAGTTCTATACCCTTCAGGGGGAAGGATTCAACATGGGCAAAGCTGCCTATTTTATTCGCCTTGGTGGATGCGATGTGGGCTGTGCCTGGTGCGACAGCAAAGAGACTTGGAATGCCAGTCTGTTTCCTCCTGTGCCGGTGGACGATGTGGTAGAAAGGGCTTCGCGCCATCCTGCCAAAACCGTGGTTGTGACAGGTGGAGAGCCTTCGCTATACCCGCTGGATATCTTTACCGCTTTCCTGAAAGAAAAGGGAATTATTACCATGCTGGAGACTTCGGGTGCTTATCCTTTAAGTGGTGCATGGGACTGGATATGCCTTTCTCCCAAAAAGAATGTCCCGCCAGGGAAAGATATCTATTCCCGGGCAAATGAGCTGAAAGTGATCATTCAAAACAAAGCAGATCTGGGATGGGCAGAGAAAAATGCCGTTTATGTGTCACCGGAATGCCAGTTGTTTCTCCAACCTGAGTGGAGTGTGGCTGAAAGTATCATGGATACACTGACACAATACGTTATGGAACATCCCCAATGGCGGATTTCGTTGCAATCGCATAAGTATATGCGGATTCCTTAGAAAAAGGTTTATTTCAATGATGTCTGTTTTATAAGAGTTATTGTTCTCATTGATTCATCTGAACTATCTTAATTATGAGATAGCTTCTTCACGCTAACACGCAAGCTTTCACCGGATTCATCGCTATGACGCCCGTTTTTATAGAAACTGTTGGTTCAATCTAAACTGAGATGCAATACAGCATCCAACTTTTCCTAATTTTGCAAAAACAGTTCAAAGCTGAAATTCAAAATTTCCATATTACTGTTTGGCCTGTTGGTGCTGGCTACTTCCGTTCAAACTCAGAATGCCATACCTAAGTCGGAGAAAAGGGCGCAGGTGCTGTTTGATAAAGCCCTGGCTTCGTATCGCACGGGCGATCTTGCAGAGGCAAAGAAATTGCTGCTTAAGAGCATCGACAGGAGCAAAACCTTTGTGGACGCCTATCTGTTGCTGGGCGATCTTGAAACCGGAATAAAACAGGTCCCTGAGGCGGAAAAAGCTTACAAAGAAGCTTTAAACATCGATCCTACAGGCCATCCCAAAGCCTGGTATTTGCTGGCCCAGTTGCAGTTTCGGCAAGGTGAATATTCCGAAGGCAGCGTTTCCATCCAGCATTTTCTCAGGTTAGCACATTCTTCCGAAATGCTAAAACAGGAAGCTGAACATCTGTTGGAAAGCTGTGATTTTTCAGCGTGGGCGATAAAAAATCCCGTCCCCGATACACTTCGCAGGCTCGCAGATCCTGTGAATTCACCGGGAGACGAGTATGTTAATTTTGTGGATAACAACGGTCATCGCATGATCTTTACGCGGAAAGAACTTTTAAAAACAGCGCCGCCCAATCATCCCGTTTACGGGGAACAGATATATGTCTCTAACTTGAAAAACAAGCATTGGGAAACTCCTTCTAAAGTGAATTTTCCCTGGCTGGAAAACCTTAATATAGGTGCCGTTAGTTTTTCGTTGGATGGCCGGAATCTTTATTTCACCGGCTGTTATTGGCCTTCTGGCAATGGGAGTTGCGATATTTACGTCAGTCATCTCGAAGGTGCTTATTGGGAAACGCCTAACCACTTAAATCAGTGGGTGAATACAAGTAGTTGGGATTCGCAGGCGGTGATTTCTTCCGATGGACGTTATCTCTATTTTGCTTCCAAGAGGCCGGGTGGGAAAGGGGGTTCGGATTTGTGGGTATCCAAAAAAGAAAAGAGCGGCCAGTGGTGCAAACCGGAAAATCTCGGCGATAGCATTAACACTTCGGAAGATGAAATGGCTCCCTTTCTGCATGCGGATGGGAGAACGTTGTATTTTTCATCCAATGGCTGGCCAAGCCTGGGCGGTTACGATCTTTTTGTATCGCACAAAAAAGCAGACGGCACCTGGTCGAAAGCCAGGAACCTTGGTTATCCTGTGAATTCCCGGTTTGATGAGATCAATATTTTTGTAGCTCCGGACGGAAACAAGGCCTGGATATCTTCCAGCAGGATTCGCAAAAACGGATTCGATATTTTTGAATTTACGCCTGACCGGAAACTAAAACCGGGTAAAGTAGATGTGTTAACAGCCACGGTTCTTGACGGCGCCACCCATCTCCCCTTGAAAGCGACGGCTATTCTCAGCGCACTCCCGGATGGCAAGATCATCGATTCGCTGGAATCTTCTGATGACGGTAAGTTTATGATGGCGCTTCCACTGAAAGAAAATTATGCACTTCATGTTTTCAAAAAAGGGTATTTATTCTTTTCGGATAACATCAACCTGCTCAATGATTCATTGACCAGGGAAATCAAAGAGAAGATTTTGTTGCAGCCTGTCGCCGCAGGAAACCGCATTCGTCTTGAAAACATCTACTTTAAGTTTGACCAGTCAGAGCTTAGTACAGCGGCCTTTCCCGAGCTGAACCGGTTGGTGATGTTCCTGAAACAAAACAGCGGTATTCAGGTGCAGATATCAGGATTTACAGACAATGTAGGAACCGCAGCCTACAACCTGAAATTGTCGTTGGACAGAGCCAAAGCAGTTTATGATTTTCTTGTGATGCGTGGCATTTCACCTTCACGGCTTTCCCGCAAAGGGTATGGAAATACAGAACCAGTGGCAGATAATACCACAACGGAAGGTAGGGCAAAAAACCGCCGTACGGAAATTGTGGTGCGCACTGTGTCAAATTAAAACCGGAATGTAGCTACAATTCCAGTTCCAACCCGTCATAAGCCAATTCAATAAAAGGTGGGAGCTCTTTCTGAACATCATCGTGCAATCCCATCATGTGGCTGATGTGGGTAATGTAGCCTTTTTTCGGTCTGAGCTGTTTCAGCGTTTCCACAGCTTCATCAAGATTGAAATGAGAAACATGATGCCTTCTGCGCAAAGCGTTGATCACCACTATCTTGCTTCCGGAAATTTTATCCATGGTTTCGGGCAGGATGTAATTGGTATCGGTAACATACGAAAAGTCACCGATGCGAAAGCCCATGACTTTCATCTTTGCATGTATCACAGGTAGCGGAATGATCTCCAAATCGCCTATTTTAAAGGGTTCTTCTGAAAATCGGATCAGATTCATATCCGGGACACCGGGATAAGGCATCTCGTCAAAAGCATAGGAAAATTCCCTTTTGATGGCTTCCTGGTCGCGGGGCACCGCATAGATATCCATGGGCTTCTTGTAAAGGTAATTAAAGGAACGGACATCATCCAGCCCGGCAATATGATCTTTGTGGCAGTGCGTGATCAGGATGGCGTCGAGCTTGTTGACTTTCGCGCGAAGCATTTGATACCTGAAATCCGGGCCTGCATCTATATTGATCTGTGTATTTTTATAGGTGATCATCACCGAAGCACGAAGCCTGTGATCTTTTTTTGTTCCGCTAACGCAAACTTCACAAGTACAACCAATTACCGGAATACCCTGCGAAGTGCCTGTGCCTAAAAACGTTACTTTCATGAAAAAACCTGCCTTTATTTTTTTTAGTCAAAGGTATTTTATTTTTTTCAGCAATCGAAAACTTTGTTAGTTTTACATTTAAATAAGGAGATCGGTAATTTTCAAAACAAATCCGCTGAAGAGAAGATGAGTAAAAGGAGTGAAGATGCCTCTGTGACGAATCAAAAGAATGAAGAGGCGCAATTTGAACCCTATCAACAGGTTTCAAGACTATGTTTATTTTTTGAAGCGGAAAACATGGACGATTACCCAAAGATTTTGTCTTTTGTTTCTGCTGTGAAAGGCGAAGTTCAGAAAGTTGATACATTGGTATTTTATTGCGATAAATTACCTGACACGGTTTCAGGTACGGAGTCGTTGCGCTTGGTGGGGAAAAAGGATTTTAACCTGTTTAAGCAAAAGAGTGCCTCTCTAAGAGAATGGTTGAAAGAACATGATTTCGATATGCTGATAAGTTTTGCAAATGAAAATCAGGATAAAAGCGAACGAATTATTAAGGATGTAAAAGCCAAAATAAAAGTGGGGCCTAATTTTTCAGAATCGGGGCAATATTTTGATATTTCCATCGGTAAACCAGGAGAGAAAGTGGAATTCGGGGAATTTTATAAACAGGTAAAACACTATTTTTCACAACTTAATATCAAGCTAAACGTATGAAAAATAAATCAAAACTGGACGGTACCGGGGTAGCCATTGTGACCCCATTTCATAATTATGGTACCATTGATTTCGGCAGCCTGGAAAGACTCGTTAATTTTATTATCGAGGGAGGTGTGGATTTTATTGTTGCATTGGGAACAACCAGTGAAGCTGCTACTCTGACTGAAGATGAGAAAAGTGCTGTGATGGATGTGATCCTGGAAACCGTAAAAGGACGAGTTCCCATTGTGATGGGTATGGGCGGAAATAGTACACAAACCATTGTAAGTAAAATCAAAAAGACCAATTTCCAGGGAATAGAAGCCATTCTCTCTGTAGCTCCTTATTACAATAAACCCAATCAGCGTGGAATTTACAGCCATTTTAAAGCTATCTCGGCAAGCAGCCCGGTGCCCATTATTTTGTACAATGTCCCGAGCCGTACAGCATCAAATATCGAGGCAGAAACTACGCTGAATCTGGCCCGTGATTTTGATAATATTGTCGCCATCAAAGAAGCATCCGGTAATTTTACCCAGGTTATGGATATTCTTCGCGAAAAACCGGAAGATTTTGATGTGTATTCAGGCGATGATGCCATTACTTTCCCAATGATAACCATGGGTGCAACCGGTGTGATCTCTGTGATTGCCAACGTTTTTCCGAAACCCTTCTCGGATATGGTTAGGCTTCTTAAATCAGGTGATTATGAGAAAGCCTTGAAAGTACACTACTCTTTAATTCCGATCCTGCACCAAATGTTTGCAGACGGAAACCCTGCCGGAGTAAAAGTTGCTTTGGATGCGATGGGACTTCTGAAAAATAACCTGCGGCTTCCCTTGGTGAAAGCTAATAAATCGGTGAACCTGGCACTTTCGGCATTGGTTGCTGAGTATAAGTCCCCACTGGAGTAAGGTATTTGAAACATTCTGTTATTTATGAAGCGCCTGATCCTGGCAGTGGCTGTTATTTTCCTTTCAGGAAATGTGATTGTAAGGGCGCAAACTGTTATCAGTAATCAGAATTATGAAACGCTCCTGAAAACCAGAGGAGAGGTTTACTTTCGTTTCCCAGCTTCAATCATTGAATCAAATCCCGAACTTTTCCATAGCCTGAATTCATTTATTTCCATCGATCGGGTTGATAATAATTACGTTTATGCTTATGGCAACAGGCAGGGCTTCCCAAAATTTCTCGACTTAAAAATAGATTGTCAGTTGCTGGAAGCGCCTTCATTATTGCTTGGAAAGGAGAAACTGAAACCCAAACGACTTAAAACCACATCAACTTGGGATTTTTATCCAAGTTATTCCCAATATGTGAATATCATGAACCAGTTTCAGACGTCGTATCCGCAACTATGCAAGCTGGTGGACATTGGGAAAACGGTTGATGGACGGGAGCTGTTGTTCATCCATATCAAAAGTACTAAAGATACTTTGTTGGACAAACCGTCGTTCATGTACACTTCTACCATGCATGGGGATGAAACTATTGGTTATGTGTTGACGTTGCATCTCATAGATTATCTTTTAACTAACTACGGAAAGATTCCCAAAGTCACCAATTTGGTCGACAGCCTGGATATCTGGATCAATCCATTGGCAAACCCTGACGGGACTTATCATGACGGTGACAGCTCTGTAAACGGTGCTACGCGGTACAATGCCAACGGAGTGGACCTGAACCGGAATTATTCTGACCCGCAAGCCGGACAACATCCTGACAACCACAACTGGCAGCCGGAAACGCAGGCATTTATGACCATTGCGGGAGAACATCACTTTGTGATGTCTTGCAATATGCATTCCGGAAACGAAGTGGCAAATTATCCATGGGATACCTGGGCTATGCTCACTGCCGATGACGCGTGGTGGCAATATGTGTGCCGGCAATACGCTGACACGGTGCATGCTGATGGCTCCACAGGTTATTTTACAGATGAAAATGATGGAATTACGGATGGTTATGCCTGGTATCAAATTACGGGAGGCAGGCAGGATTATATGAATTATTTTAGGCACGATCGAGAATTCACTCTGGAACTATCTCATACAAAGATGCCCGATCCTTCACTCTTACTTTCATTCTGGGATTATAATTATCGTTCTTTTTTGGATTACATGCATCAGACACTGGAAGGGATCAGAGGCCGTATAACGGACAGTGTAACCGGTGCGCCGCTTAAGGCTGATGTCTTTGTCGATAACCACGATACGAACAATTCTGATGTCTATTCAGATTCCTTAACGGGTGCTTATTACAGACCCATTAAATCGGGGACTTATGACATTACTTTCTCTGCCCCGGAATATGAAAGTAAAACCATAAACAATATTCAGGTAGAGGATGAAAGACTGATCATTGAAAATATTCAGCTAAAACCTTCATCGACGGGTGTTTCAGAAACGAGGGGTGCTTTAAACCCACCTAAAGAATTCCCGAATCCAGCGCATGAAAACATTTATTTCCTTCATCTAACAGAAACTGCCTGGGTGAAGATATTTACCCTTTCAGGGAAATTGGTTTTGATGTCAAAGGTATTTCCTTCATCTACTCTGAATGTGGAAAACTTTCCAAGAGGAATCTATTTGCTTGAGATCAGCGTAAAAGGAAAAGTCTTCACTCAGAAAATTTTATTGGAGTAGAGGGAGCCAGCAAATAATTCCTGGGCTTTATAACCCAGTGAAATATTGTTAAGAAAATCAGGTAGAAACATCTTTGTCAGTCTTCAGCAACCTTAAATTCTCTTGAGTATTCTTTGTTATCTAGCTTTCTTTTAATTTCTGTAAACGCCTTGATGGTATATTCAACATCTTCCAGCGTGTGCATAGCTGTTGGGATCAGGCGCAACAGGATGATGCCTTTGGGAACCACAGGATAGCCTACAATAGAACAGAAAATATCATAGTTTTCACGCAAATCGTAAGTGATCTGGGTAGCGTCGGGAATGGTTCCGCTTAGCATGACAGGAGTAACCGGGGAAGCCGTATTTCCAATATTAAATCCAGCTTCGCGTAAGCCTTTCTGTAAAGTTCTTACAATAAGCCAAAGATTTTCACGGTGCGAAGGATCTTTACGCAGCAGCTCCAATCGTTTCATGGCTCCGAATACCATGGGCATGGGCAATGATTTGGCATAGATCTGAGAACGCATGTTGAATTTCAGGTACTTGATCACTTTTTCGTTACCGGCAATAAAACCACCGATCCCTGCCATGGATTTGGCAAAAGTTCCGAAGTAAAGGTCAACTTTATCCCGAACCCCGAAATGCTCATCGGTTCCGGCTCCGGTTGGTCCCATAGTACCGAAACCATGGGCATCGTCTATAAGAATACGGAAATTATATCTTTCTTTTAAAGCTACGATGGCAGGCAGGTTGCCCAGATCGCCGGCCATGCCGTAAACGCCTTCAGTAATAAGCAGAATTCCGCCGCCGGTTTTTTCAACAAGGTTAGTGGCTCTTTCCAGTTCTTTTTCAAGATTGGCCATGTCGTTGTGAGGATACACAAAACGTTTTCCGAAGTGGAGACGCATTCCGTCGATGATACAGGCGTGGGCTTCCGAATCGTAAACAATAACGTCGTTGCGGTTCACCATGGCATTGATGATGGAAACCATCCCTTGATAGCCGTAATTTAACAAATAGGCAGCAGGCCTTCCTACAAAAGACGCCAGTTGTTGCTCCAGTTCTTCGTGGTATTTTGTATGTCCCGACATCATACGTGCGCCCATCGGGTAGGCAAGCCCCCACTGTTTGGCAGCGTCGGCATCAGCTTTTCTCACTTCCGGGTCGTTGGCCAGGCCCAGATAGTTGTTCAGGCTCCAGATAAGCTTCTCTTTGCCTCTGAACATCATTTTATTAGAAATTTCACCTTCCAGTTTCGGAAACATGTAATAGCCTTCAGATTCATCGGCATACATTCCGAGAGGCCCCATGTTAATTTCACATTTGTCAAATACGTCCATCTTTCTTTAGATTTTAACAGCGCAAAAGTAAGGATTATTGACAAATTTCTATGTAAGATTTCAAGTTCTTTTTGCTTTTAAAGGATGTGTTTGTCATTTTCTGAAGGGGAAAGATGAATGAGTCCGGTTTAAAAAGGTCTTGATTTGATTTTCAGCCACTTTTCCCCCCTTAATCCCCTAAAAGGGAAGTGGCTGAAAATCAGTATGCCCTTTAGGGGTGGTGTAAATACTGATTTTCGTTAGTTACACCAATTTACCTTTTTAGACAGGACTCATGAATGATTACCAAAACTTTTCAGAGTCTGAGATCGTAAACCGTAAATCAAAGAAAATCAATATTATACATTTGATAAAGTTGTTTGAAAATTTGTTCTTGTTTT
>CAZPPK010000090.1:0-11835 GCA_964588415.1 uncultured Lentimicrobiaceae bacterium | reverse complement strand
AAATCCGTAGTCCTACCTGCAGAAATTTTAAAAAATGATTCTTCATAACACCAAATAGTTACGTGGTATTAGCTGCAATGTGGGTTAAGACAAAATGTAGGCATAGACATTGGAAAAGACTCCTTTGTAGACACGGTGACGAAGTACATTTATTGGGGGAAATTCCTAAATTCGTGGCTTGAAACCTTGAAATGCAGACAGAACAGAACCGGCGAATACTTGAAATGAGTTAAGAAATAAAAAAGTATCAATAAGGTTAGACAGAAACTAATTTAGTGTAAAGTCTAATCTTTAACTTTTGTAAACGATGTATCTTAACGAACAAAAAAGCAATACACCAGCAACTTTCATTCTTAAATTCTAAGCTTTATTATATAAAATCAATCCGAAAATTGATGTCAAGGCCAGAACATATATTACCAGCACATAAATCCATCTCCCTCCAAATTTCAGAGTAGGAATTGAGGATAAGTTTAATGCCGATAGAATCATCAAGACTGTATATATTATTATTGAAAAATTAGAATGCTTGAAAAAAGATTCAAATAAAAACATGAAAGCCAGAATGAGTACATTGTTATCAAGGGCGAGTCCCTTATATGTTTTACTGTCTATAAGACCATAGATATTAAAATAGCTCAATCGAAGAGCGCTGGTAGCAATAATTACAAAAGCCCCGGGCATGAACCAAATATTATAATTTCCGTAGCTTAACAGCAAAATAGCCGGAAAAACACCAAAACTAACAATATCGATCATTGAGTCTAACTGACCTCCAAATACACCTTGTTCTTTCGTTCTTCCATTTAATTTTCGAGCTACTATTCCATCAAACCAATCGAATAACACCGCCCATAATACAGCAATAATTGATGCCTGGAAATTTCCATTTATTGCAAAATAAATTCCGAATACGGCACTCAATAATCCTAACAGAGAACAAATATTTGGCAAATCTTTCGCAAAAGAAAGCATGCTTACCTGTGGTTTATTTTTCATAATATCCGTTCTTTGAATACATTACATCTTTTAACGCTTCAATAAGCTTATTATTTTCCTCCCTGGTACGGCTTGCAATTCGAATATATCGGGTTGCATCGGGTTGGGTTTTTCCTGCACTGTCTTTTATATAAATATTATGCTTTATAAATAATAGTTTTGTTACTTCTGGTCCGCTTAAAGCGGCATCGGGCAAACGACAAAAAATATAATTTGCATCTGGTTTAAAAACAGTCATGCCCTCAATGGCGCAGAGTTTTTTATAAAAAATATTCCTGTCTGATTTTACCTTTTCACAGCTTTCCTTAAATTCTGGCAGATGCTCGGGTAGTATTCGAAGAAACTCTTCGGCAAAGCCATTAATATTCCATATATGAATTCCATTTCGAACAGCGCTGGCAAATTCTAAATTAGCTGTCAACATATATCCAATTCTGAGTCCGCAAATTCCATAAGCTTTACTCATGCTTTTCAATATAGCCACGTTTGGATATTTGTCAATCTCTTGTTCCATGCTTATTTGTTCTTTATTTTCAGCAAAATCAAGAAAAGATTCATCAATAATAAGCATACAATTATGTTCATCCAACTTTTGTGCCAAGCGCACCAAATCAGCTTTCGGAACCAACATTGAAGTAGGATTATTGGGTGTTACCACAACAGCCATATCAGCTCCAACTTTTATAGCTTCGGCTACAAATTTATCTACATCGAGTTGAAAGGATGGAAATTCGAGTGGGAATTCCACCACATGCCCTTCGGGAGCTGCATTTGCGTACTCATTAAATGAAGGTACAGGAATTATTATTTTTTTTGCTAAATGACCAGATAGTATTTTAATAATTTCAGCAGCACCATTTCCAACAATTATTCTTTCAGTGGATTGTTCTATAATATTCCCAATAAGTTCGGCAAGTGCATCTTGCGCCATGGGGTAATTCAATACTAAATTGTGAATATTATCTTTAAGATGTGTAAACACCTCTTTAGGAGGAAAATAAAGATTATACAAGTAAGCATGGTCAGTAAAATTATGCCGATAATAGCCGCCATGTTGTTTTGATATGTATTCGTATTTTTCTGCTTGTGTTTTATATTTATTTTCCATTGTGTTTCTATTCATTGACTATTCCAAAACCTTTATGCACCCGCCATTTCAAGTTTTGACAGATCTTTCAATACGACAGGGAAAAGTTTTTCTGCTTCAGCTAAATCATGAATAGTATCTATTTCGTACCAAGGTTTAAGATCAAACGAAACCGATTGGAGTGACAGACTTTTATCCTCAACCATTTCAGCAAAAATGGTTTCATAATAAGAGTTTACATCACCTTCTGAAATATGTTGGTTAAGCTTTTTAATAACCCCACGCCACGAAGGAAGCGAGAAGCTGTAAATATTCACTGTTTTATAACGAATATCGGCATAGGTGTCGGTTGTTCCTTTTTGAAACTGGGTAACTTGATTTTGTTTATTAATCGAAACAGTTGTTCCGTTAAGCCAGGGCTGCATTTTAGCAATAGCTATTTTATCCGGGAAAACCATTTCATCGAGCAATGATGTATTTAAAACCAAATCACTTTCAAATAGAACAAAAGGCTCATTTATAATATTACGAGCTATCCAAAGTGAATAAATGTTGTTTGTAGAACGGTAAAGAGGGCTATAAATGTACTCAATTGATAAGTTTCCGGATTTACTACCCAGAAAATCCATGATGCTTTCTTTTTCGTAGCCGGTAACAATTACAAGCCGGGTAAATCCCTGCTTTTTTAAATTATTTACAAGTCGTTCAAGAATTGACTTTTCATTGACAAGGGTAAGGCATTTGGGTGAGCTTTTTGTTAAGGGGAAGAGACGACTACCTGTTCCGGCTGCAAGAAGCAATGCTGTAGAAATACGATTGTCACCATAATAATTTTCTGAATTAATATTCATGCTTTATTAAATTGGTGTTATCAAAAAAAACGTAAACGCTCGATTAAGGGCACTTAGGCATACTAAATATTAGTATTTTGATAGTTGGACTGATTTCTGATAACTTAACAATAAGTATGAAGTCTGCTAATGCGGTGATAGTTTGCTTTTTAAAAGCTCATCAACAAAAATGATAGTGAACGATTGATATCAAAAGATCTGTAATCCGTGCGCAAAGGTACTCTAAATAATTGGGATTTTTATGTTTCTATTCTAGTACTATACCATAGAAATAAAAAAACAGACTAAAAGCATTATTTTTTGGGGAACAAAATTGAAAATAAAAGCACGAAAACCTAATCGAGCAGGCGGTTCTCTAAATTATAGGAAACAACGAACCCCTTTTGTTGCGTTTTTCCAATCTTAAGACCGGACAAACAATTCTCAATTAGACAGTAAAGGAGCATTTGTTTGTAAGACCGCGTATGTTCAACTAAGAAATGAGACTTATCGATGCGATAGGGAGAAACGAAAAGATGATTTAATTTTCCTTAAAGAACTTATAGAAACGGGAAAGCAGAACAGGACAAAAACATATTAACGACATAAAACCAAGTGAAATACATGGATTCTTTGATGATAATGGATATAAGATTAATGCCGACTTGATTAAAATAAAGAGTGAGATTGCAGATTCTTTTCTGGCAGAGATTATGGATTATGAAAAAGAATTTAAAGGAAATTCAATAACAGAGGTTTATGCAAAACTATCAAAATGGTTACATCAAAATTTCGTTTCCAAATCAACTTCGGTTTTCTGACTTCCGCCTTCGGACTTTTTTTCCCAATAATTTCCTCCCATTTGCCGTTAATTTTATTATTTTTGTCCTTTTGAGAAAGGACATATTACGTTTTATAAAATCTTTAAAAACAAAACATTATGGCATTCAATATCAGAAACAGGAATTTTTTGAAATTGTTGGATTTCACTCCCAAAGAGATAAAATTCATGCTCGACCTGGCAGCCGATCTTAAAAAAGCCAAATACAATGGCACCGAGCAACCAAAATTAAAAGAGAAAAACATCGCCCTGATCTTTGAAAAAGCTTCCACACGTACGCGTTGTGCTTTTGAAACCGCCGCCTTCGACCAGGGAGCCAGGGTTACCTATCTCGGCCCTACAGGTTCACAGATTGGGAAAAAGGAATCCATGAAAGATACGGCCAGAGTGCTTGGCCGCATGTATGATGGTATTGAATACCGTGGTTTCGGACAGAAAATTGTGGAAGAATTGGGAAAATATGCCGGAGTTCCTGTCTGGAACGGACTTACTAATGAATTTCATCCCACACAAATCCTTGCCGATTTCCTCACTATGATGGAACATTCTGACAAGCCATTACATCAGGTTTCGTTTACTTATTGCGGCGACGCACGAAACAACATGGGAAACTCGCTGATGGTAGGTGCCGCTAAAATGGGTATGGATTTCCGCGCTGTGGCACCCAAAGCTATGTGGCCTGAAAAAGAACTGGTTAATCTCTGTAAAGAAATTGCCAAAGAAACCGGCGGTTCCATCACCCTTACGGAAAATGTAGCTGAAGGGGTAAAAGGTGTTGATTTCCTCTATACCGATGTTTGGGTTTCCATGGGCGAGCCCGGTGAAGTTTGGGAAGAACGTATTAAAATGATGCTCCCTTACCAGATTAATATGGATATGGTGAAAAAAACCGGTAACCCAAAGGTGAAATTCCTGCATTGCCTGCCGGCTTTTCATAACCGTGAAACCACTGTCGGTGAAGAAATTTACAAGAAATTTGGTGTTGAAGCCATGGAAGTCAGCGATGAAGTTTTTGAATCGGAACACTCCGTGGTTTTTGATGAAGCTGAAAACCGCTTGCATACCATCAAAGCTGTGATGGTGGCTACGTTGGGAGACTAATCAGTAAGTGCACAAAAGTCCATAAAGTTGGGAGACGATTCTCAGACAGTATTCATATAATTGTCATATGATTGTTAATCCGTTTGTTATACAAACATTTCACCACTGTCTGACCATTACCTAACGACCGTTTAACCATCGTTTCACCACTGTTTGACCATTGCTTCATCATCAGGTAAATATGAAAGATCTATCACTTTACCAAATGACAGAATAGAAGTTCATACATCTGAGCATCACAACATTCCCAAACTGTTAATACTTCTTAACCCATGATATTACATTTAAATTATTACTAATTTTGCCAAATGATGGATATGGAGCAATTTAAACAAGATTTAGACGAGCTTTTCCGCTTGTTCAACAAGCTGATGGAAAAGCAGGAGAACGGCATGGAAGAAATTCCAGGCATCAATAAAATGATGCTGCAGCAGTTTAAATTCTTCTTCAATAACTATGAGCAGATGAAGGATCAGATTGCCTATCAGTTGCAGGGTCAATTTGGCGAGCCTGTACAGGAAATGGTGAAAACGCTTATCCAGCAATTGCGGGAAGAACTGGGCGAAGATGAATTCTTAATTGATGATGAAACTGAATCTCTACCGGAAGAAACAGATCCGATCGTTTTAGATAAACCCAAAGGGGTTATTGATCCGCAAAAAGAGATTGCCAGAATTGATGAATTGCTAAAAAACGAGAACTTAACTCATGAACAAATTGATCAGCTTCTCGATCGCCGTTCCAATTTGAAATAATCTGTACGACGCTTTTATGCTGGAAAAAATTAAAAATCGTATCCTTCGGTACTTTAAGCATACCAAGCCGTTTTCCCTTATTACTGATATTTTGTTTGTTGTACTGGTGGTGTTGCTATTGATACCCACCACACGCAAACCGGTTTCGGCCTTTATGATCCGTATCGTTTCCTTTCCGCCATCAACCTTAAAAACTTCCGAGCGTTTTACCATCAGTCCGGTTGCAAAACAGTGGAAAATCAGTGATCTTTCAGGGAAAACGGTGCGTTTTGACCAGCTTCTTGATAAACCGGTGTTTGTAAATTTCTGGGCTACCTGGTGTCCGCCATGTATGGCTGAACTACCTGGAATTCAAGACTTATATAAACAGTATAAAAACAAGGTGAATTTCGTTTTTCTGAGTAATGAAGCTCCCAATACGATTAGGACTTTTATTTCAAAACATCAATACCAAGACATGCCCTTTTACCGTTATAACCGGGTCCCGAAGGATTTTTCCAGCAGCAGTATTCCAGCGACCTTTATAATTTCCCGCGAGGGTAAGGTTGTTTTAGAAAAAAAAGGTGCTGCCAGATGGGATTCAGAAAGGGTAAAAACATTGTTGAACAAGCTTCTAAGCGAGACTTCGCAATAGGGTTAATTTTATATCTTTGACAAATATTTTAAACGATTAAAAAATGAAAAAGTTTTCCTTTGGCTTCCTGTTAATTTTTCTTTTTGCCACAGCGCAAATGTCTGCTCAGGCGTCCGCCACAAATGTAAAGCAGAAAATTAATGTCGGGGTTGATCTCTTTACAGACATGTGGACCAACGTACCTTCCAGCATGACCGTCACACATCTGAATCCATCGGCTAACGTCTTCGCGACCTATAATTTCATTGTTGGAAATAAGAAAAAAAGCAACACAATCTTTTCTTTGGGTTTGGGAATCGGAACCCATGTGTTAAGTAGCAAGACCAATTTTATTCAGGACGTCAAAGCAGATACTATCAGCTTTATTCCCGTTCCTTCTGGTTTGAGCATGAAAAAGAGCAAAATGACCATCACTTCGCTGGATATACCTATGGAACTGAAATTTAAACTCAAAAAAGGTTTTCATATCGGGATTGGCTTCAAAATCTCAATGGTAATGAACAGCAAAGAAGCTTTCACAGGGACACTTTCCTCCGGAGGCGCAGTAAGACAAATAAAAAAGAAAAAGATATATCAGCTGAATTCCACAGGTTACAGCCCATCCATCAGATTTGGTTATAAAAGCTTTGACATTTTTGCTGCTTACCAAATAATCTCTACCTTCAGAACAGGCCACGGCCCGGCAATACACCCATTCTCAGTAGGTATATCAATTACACCATTTTAAGAGAACCTGGCAAAAAAAATTGCAAAAAAAAGACTGTCTTGAAATTTAGGCAGTCTTTTTTTGTGCCCAGTCACAAGCAGGCGCTTGCCAGACAGGGAATGAAGAATGGAGGAACGATAATGGTCAGACAGTTGTAAAGCAATTGTATCACGACATTTCACAATGAATAAATATAGAAGCAGTTGATCTAACAAAGATTTTCGTTATACAATCAGGAACAAAGCAAACATCACGGCAAAACCAAGCATGAAGCCGAGATAAACTTCCCGGGGTTTGTGTGCATCTGCTTTTAAACGGGCAAAGCCGGTGAGGCCGGAAAAGAAAAATACCAAAACAATCCAAAAGAACGGTTCCAAATGAAATAAGAATGCAAGACCGGTTAATGCACCAGAAAATCCGCCCCAGGAAACAAGGTGCAGGCTGATCTTGCTGTAATTGTTGATCAACAAAGTCAGCAAAGCCAGGATGGCCGAGCCTACTAAAAACAGATTCAATACCGGAAAAGATCCTTGTTTATTTAAAGTGTAATAAGTAAAATAATAGAGAACAGCCATTGTAATCAGCGGGAAAACACGATCGCTTCTTTGCTTCATGGCCAGGCTGCTGATAACTTTGAAATGCCAAAGCACAAAAGCCACCAAAGCCGGTACGATACTGGTCATTAAAACTACATACAACAGCACCACGTATTTTATTTCAATTAATTGAATCGGTAGAAAGTACACTGGAAACTGATAAACAACCAACACAAAGAAGGTTGGAACCAGCAAAGGATGTAAAATGATCGAAAGAATATTTGAGATCTTTTTCCCCATTGATTTTTCTGTTTTATACAACCCCAACGTCTGCTCCTGAAGGAAAAATGGGGGAATCTCTTTTCAAAAATTTAAATGAACTACCCCCGCCGCAGAGCAGTGGGGTATCAAAAGGAGATTATTAATTGCCCCAAGGGGCGGGGAATTAATCCCTTGTCCGCCTCAGGCGGATTAAACAAAAGCCTTTTTTAGGAAGAGAGTTCTTTTCTCAACCTGGCCACCGGAATCTCCATTTGTTCTCTGTACTTTGCGACGGTACGCCGTGCAATTGGATATCCTTTTTCCTTAAGCTTATTCATTAGGTACTCATCAGTATAAGGATCGGATTTGTTTTCTTCGCTGATGATTTCTTTCAAAATAGTTTTCACTTCCCGGGTAGAAACCTCTTCGCCATCATCCTTTTGCATGGATTCGCTGAAGAAACTTTTCAAAAGCAACGTGCCGAATGGTGTCTGGACGTATTTGCTGTTTGCTACACGGGAAATGGTTGAGATATCCATATTGACAACATCTGCAATGTTTTTCAGAATCATAGGCCTGAGATCCGCTTCGTTTCCCGAAATAAAGTAATCGTGCTGATAATCCATAATCGCTTTCATGGTGGTGTAAAGCGTATTTTGCCGTTGCTGAATCGCATCGATAAACCAGCGTGCTGAGTCCACTTTATTTTTGATAAAAGACAATGCTTCCTTGTCTGATTTTCCGCGTTTTCCGTTGGCCAACTGATTGATCATATTTACATAAGAATTACTGACCCTCAGTTCAGGAGTATTCCAATTGTTGAGCGAAAGCTCCAGCTCCCCGTCGTTATTTACAATGGTAAAATCAGGCATGATGTACTGAGTGCTTTTGGCAGTCTCGCTCATAGAGTTCCCGGGTTTTGGATTCAAAGAAACAACCAGGTCGATCACTTTTTGAAGCTGCTCTTCAGTAATATTAGCCCGTTTCATGATCTTCTTATAATGCTTTTTGGAAAACTCGTTAAAATATCTTTTGATCAATTTAACAGCGAGCTCAATATCTTGTGAGTTCTGTTCTTTTTGCTTGAGATGCAGCTGAATTAAAAGGCATTCCTGAAGGTTGCGGGCACCTATACCGGGAGGATCAAAATCCTGAATCATCTGAAGCACTTCTTCTACTTCAGTAGCAGCAACTTCCATATATTGCATAAAAGCCAGGTCATCCACCATCGAAGGCACAGAACGCTGAAGATAGCCTGAGTCATCAATATTTCCAATAATATAAAGTCCGATTTGATACTTGCGTTCATCCATTTCGCGAAGTCCCAGTTGTTCCTGTAAATATTCATGAAAAGTGAAACCGGTAGAGAAAGGGATTTCCTTTTGTTCTTCATCGCGGCTCCGGTTGTTGACTTGCAATTTATATTCCGGTATCTCGTCTTCCCCTTTGTAATAATCATCTATGTCGAAGTCATCGTTGCTCAAAGCAGTATCTTCAGGAGAATTGTCAAAATCAGGATCATCAGAAGGTTCATTTAACTCATTCTCAGCGGATTCGCTTCCTTCCAGCCCATCAGTTTCAAGCGCAGGATTTTCTTCTATCTCCTGTTTGATACGCTGCTCCAGTTCCATGGTTGGAATCTGTAGCAGCTTCATCAGCAAGATCTGCTGAGGAGACAGCTTTTGTAATAACTTCTGTTGCAGTCGTTGGTTTAGCATGAAGCTTTTTTATCTTGGTATTATTACAAATGTAAAAATATTTTGAATCTGGCATGATTTTAGTTGAGAAAGTTTTTGAACCGCTTTAGAGTTCCTAAAAAAATTCTTTCCAGACACTTTTTTCCTGACCAAAATCCCGATGATCGCATCCGGCAAAATCATGTTATCATCGCTGATTCTCAACATCTTTATAAAAAACTTCTGAATCCTGCCATTAGTTCCCTGAAATTTAGTTTTTTTGCAAATTCATTTAATCAGTTAAAGAAGTGAAACGAACAGAAATCAAAACGCTGCTGCAAAGGACGGACTTCGGGAGTCTGATCAACGTAAAGGGATGGGTCAGGACAAAACGTTCCAGTAAAAATGTGGCTTTTATTGCCATGAACGACGGAAGCACCCTGAATAATGTCCAGATTGTGGTGGAAATGAGTGAAGAAACCGAAAAGATACTCAATCGTATTCATACGGGAGCATCCCTTTCGGTTGATGGAATATTGGCGGAGTCCATGGGCAGTGGTCAAAGAGTTGAAATACAGGCTAAAACGATCACGGTACTTGGAGAAGCCAATCCTGAAGAGTATCCGCTGCAACCCAAAAAGCACAGCCTGGAATTTCTGCGTGAAAAAGCTTATCTGCGGTTTCGCACCAACACTTTTGGTGCTGTTGCCCGCGTACGGCACGCCATGATTTTTGCCGTCCACCAGTTTTTTAACGACCGGGGATTTTTTAACATTCACACCCCCATCATTACCGGTTCGGATGCCGAAGGCGCCGGTGAAATGTTCCAGGTAACCACTTTGAACCTGAATCACTTGCCAAAGAATCCAGACGGAACCATCGACTATAAAAATGATTTCTTTGGAAAACCTGCTAACCTTACGGTTTCTGGCCAATTGGAAGGAGAGCTGGCTGCTTTGGCACTTTCCAATATTTACACTTTCGGACCCACTTTCCGTGCCGAAAACTCAAACACCACGCGACATCTCGCCGAGTTCTGGATGATTGAACCGGAAATGGCTTTTTACGACCTGAATGATAACATGGACCTGGCGGAGGATCTGCTCAAATATGTTGTCAAGTATGCACTGGATCATTGCATGGAAGACCTGGAATTTCTGAGCAAGCGACTAGAAGAAGAAGAAAAAAATAAAAAGGCCGAAGAACGTTCCATGGAGCTTATCGAAAAGTTGAATTTTATCCTGGCTGAACCTTTCGTAAGACTTAAATATACTGAAGCCATTGATATTCTGATGAATTCCAAACCCAACAAAAAGAAAAAGTTCCAATATGTTATTGAAGGCTGGGGTGCCGATTTGCAATCGGAACACGAACGTTATCTTGTGGAAAAGCACTTCAAAAGGCCGGTGATCCTTACAGATTATCCTGCCAGCATCAAGGCTTTTTACATGAAACAAAACGACGACGGAAAAACCGTTCGTGCCATGGACATTTTGTTCCCGCAGATCGGAGAAATTGTCGGCGGTTCACAGCGTGAAGAAAGCTATGAAAAGCTTTATGCCAAGATCAAAGAACTGAACATTCCCGAATCTACCATGTGGTGGTATCTCGATACCCGTAAATTTGGTACGGTACCGCATTCCGGTTTCGGACTGGGTTTTGAACGCCTGATGCTTTTCATGACGGGAATGACCAACATCCGCGATGTGATTCCTTTCCCAAGGACACCTCAAAACCTGGAATTTTAATCCACCTTTAGTGGACGAGAAAGCCTGTACCAGTCCGGGGAAAATATCGAACAAGAATTAACGATTTGAGACTTTATAAGAGTCCAAAATCCAATTTTAAATCTCAAACTAGCCTGCTGCTGGCAGGTAAATTCCAGTTTATAAATTTCCAAAATGAAGCATTAGAGGTTTTTGTTATTGGAGTTTGAGCATTGGTTTTTATTTATCTTTTGGTTTTTGTTATTTGGAATTTATCCTGTAAAGACTAATCTGCATTCCCACTGGCTGTTGTTGAGACTTGCCCAATGCAAAGGATCTCTCACAACCTGGAATTTTAACCTGAAAATTTTTTCGGCACAAAGCCTATCGAAAAAAGAATTTTTTACTTTTGCAGGCTTATTGCCCGATGGTGTAATTGGCAACACGTCTGATTCTGGATCAGAAGAGTCCAGGTTCGAGCCCTGGTCGGGCAACTAATGCCTCTGCGAAAGCAGGGGCTTTGTTGTATAGCAAGGCGAAAAGTTTATCCAAAACTCCGGCGATATCTTCTTTGTTTACCGGATTTATGATCATCATACAAAACCTCTGGAAAAACTGGTACCAGAAATATAGAACCAAGAATCTTTTGACTTTATCGAAACATTGGGTAAGTTTGCTCAACATATTGAGTAAATTGTATTAT
>CAZPPK010000089.1:0-11980 GCA_964588415.1 uncultured Lentimicrobiaceae bacterium | reverse complement strand
AAAATGATTATAAATTTCAATTTTTAGAGAAATTCAGTTGTTACTTGCTGACTATCATTTTCTTTTCAAGATTTATATTGCTTCCTGTAAGCTTGTACAGATAAGTGCCAGAAGACAGTCCGCTGGCATCAAAACTGACGGTGTGATTTCCGGTAGGCTTCTACTCATCAAGCAATGTAGCCATTTCATTTCCCTGAAGGTCATATACTTTGATTTGATAACGACCTGCAACAGGCAGGCTGTATTTAATAGTAGTGTTTTTGATGATAGGATAGGGATAATTCTGAGACAACTGAATTCCTTCCGAATTTATCGATGTTTCTTCAACCCCTGTTGATAGATTCATTTTATATCCTCCTTTGGGTTAGTGTGTTATGGTTAAAGGATAATATTTTGAACCAAAGTTAAAAATTAATTACGATAATCCAATTAAAAACTGTTTACCAATTCCCTGGTTTGCCGCAGTTGTCCGTAAAGTTTTTCCGCCTGTTGGTAATACAAACTTTGCTGGCCGTCTGAAAATGCCTTTTCCGGTGTTTCATGAATTTCTATGATCACACAATCGGCGCCGCTCATAACACCAGCCAGAGCCATGGTTGGTACAAATTTCCTGATGCCCACACCGTGTGAAGGATCAACGATCACTGGGAGATGGGTTTTATCTTTCAAAATTGGAATAGCGCTCAAGTCCAATGTGTTGCGTGCTGACCGTTCAAAAGTCCTGATGCCGCGTTCACAGAGCATGATCTTTTCATTTCCATTGGAAAAGACATATTCTGCCGAGTACAGAAGTTCGTCAATGGTTCCCGAGATCCCCCTCTTGATCATTACTGGTTTATCTACTTGTCCCAACACATCCAACAGGTTAAAATTCTGTGAATTGCGGGCTCCGACCTGAAATATGTCCACATAATCCAGCATCTTTTCCACCTGTGAAACCTGCATAACTTCAGAGATGACTTTTATTCCGTTTTCAGAACAATGTTTGTAAAACATCTTTAACCCATCAATACCCAATCCGCGAAATGAATAAGGTGAACTTCGGGGTTTGTAAACGCCTCCGCGCATGATGTGCACATTGTTTTTTAGCAAATGGGCCACAATGCTTTCAATTTGAGTTTCACTTTCAATAGCGCAGGGGCCGGACATGATGGCAAGTTCTCCGTTCCCGATTTTAATTCCGTCTCCCAAATCAATGACTGTATTGCGAAGCTTCCATTTTTTGGAAACCATTTTATAGCTGTCAGATACCCGGTGAATATCTTCAATTCCTTTCAGGTTGCCAATCAGGCGAAGGTCAAACTCCTTTTTGATTATTCCTACGATATATTCTTTAAAATTGGTTTTGATCGGTTGGGGAGAAATCCCCAGAATTTTTAATTGCTCCAGGATGTTTTCTCTTTCCTGAATAGTGATATCTTTTTCAAGTTGAATGATCATGACCGGATGGTTTTAATGAATTTCTGAATGGACTGGCTAAGATTTTCGTTTTTCTGTAATGCCCGGATGAAAGCGCTTCCGATGATGGCTCCCGAAGAATAAGTACAGGTGGTTTCATAACTTTTTCGGTCTGAAATACCGAACCCGATCAGCAGAGGATTTCTCAGCGACATTTTTTGAATACGTTCGAAGTAGGATTTTTCCTGTTCCATGTTTGAAGCTTTTCCCGTGGTGGAAGCCGACGAAACCACATAAAGAAAGCCGCTGCTGGCTTCATCCAGCAACCGGATACGTTTATTTTCCGTTTGCGGACTGATCAGAAAAATCATATCCAGTCCCAGTTTTTCCACTTTCTCACGATAGGTTTCATTATAAATTTCAACGGGTAAATCGGGAATGATCAATCCGTCAACACCACAACGGGCGGCTTTCTCAAAAAAGGCATCTTCGCCATATTTCATCAGTTGATTGAAATATCCCATCATGATAATGGGAATGTTTGAGCTTGAGCGGATTTCTTCAATTTGGGAAAAGATCAGATCCAGTTTCATGCCGTTTTTAAGGGCAATAGTGCTACTGTGTTGAATGACCGGACCATCGGCAAGCGGATCGGAAAAAGGCATCCCAATTTCAACCATATCAACACCTGATTTTTCCAATTCTTTTACAACCTCCACTGTATCTTCCAGTTTCGGAAAACCGGCTGTGAGATAGATATTCAGGATCTTCTTTTTATTCTGAAATAAGTTTTCTATTCTGTTCATGTGAATCAGTCTTTTCTGGTTGCTTTTTAATTTTGTTTTTCAAAATCATCCAAATGCTGAATGTAAGCCTGCAAATCTTTATCGCCCCGGCCTGATAAATTGATGACTACATTTTCATCTTTTTTCAATTCTATTTTACTCAGTACTGCCAGCGCATGTGCCGATTCCAGCGCAGGAATAATTCCCTCAAGGCGTGTCAGTTCATAAGCCGCATTCAGGGCTTCCTGGTCGGTGGCGCCGAGAAAACGTCCCCGCCCGCTTTTGAACAAATGCGCATGCAGTGGGCCAATTCCAGGGTAATCCAAGCCGGCAGAAATGGAATAAGGTTCCGTAATTTGCCCCTCATCATCTTGCATCAGCAGGGTTTTGCTTCCGTGGATAATTCCTTCGCTGCCGATTTGTGTTGTGGCGGCAGTCTGGCCACTGTCCAGGCCCAAACCTTCGGCTTCCACAGCAATAAGTTCCACTTTTTCGTAGTCGAGATAATGATAAAATGCCCCGGCTGCATTGCTGCCACCGCCCACGCAGGCAATGATCTTATCGGGATAATCCCTGCCCGTTTTTTCCTGAAGCTGCCGTTTCATCTCTTCGCTGATCACCGATTGGAACCGTGCCACCATATCTGGATAAGGATGTGGACCCACCACGGAACCAATCAGATAGTAGGTATCTTCCGGGTGATTGATCCAGTCGCGGATGGCTTCATTTGTGGCGTCTTTCAACGTCTGGCTTCCCGACAAAGCCGGGCGTACTTCAGCTCCCAGCATTTGCATACGTGCCACATTGGGTGCCTGCCGTTCCATGTCCACTTTCCCCATATAAACCACACATTGCAAACCCATTAAAGCGGTGACTGTTGCGGTGGCGACCCCGTGTTGACCGGCACCGGTTTCGGCAATAATCCGCTTCTTCCCAAGGCGTTGTGCCAGCAATATCTGGCCAATGGTATTGTTGATTTTATGAGCTCCGGTATGGTTCAGATCTTCTCGCTTGAGAAAAACATTCGTATTGTATTTTTCAGATAATCTTTTGGCAAAATACAAGGGAGTGGGTCTACCGGCGAAATCACACAACAGGCTTTTGAATTCCTTCTGAAAACTTTTGGAAGCCATAATCTCCAAGTAGTTTTTTCTTAGAAAATCCACATTGGGATACAATAATTCCGGGATAAAGGCACCTCCGAAATCCCCGTAAAATCCTCTTTTGTCAGGCTGATAATTCATTTTTAAAAGCTTTAATTTTTGTAATATTTTTTATTCCCGGTTTGGCCTCAAAACCACTGTTGATGTCAATTCCGTACAGTGCTGGATGGAAAAAGTTTTTGATTTTTTCTGCCAGGGCAGGAAAGATTCCGCCACTCAGCAGGAAAGGCTTTTTACCATGATAATTTATTAAAAGGTTCCAGTTGAAAACAACTCCGTTTCCACCTGGCTTCTTCCCCGCTGCATCAAAGAGAAACAATGTACAGGCAGACTCATAGACCTTCAATTTTTCAAAATCAAAATCCTGTCCGATGTTAAATGCTTTGATGACCGGAAGTCCGTTTTGTTCAATTTCTTTACAAAAATCCGGCGACTCTTGGCCATGCAATTGAACCATATTTAGCCCGAATTCGTCTTTTTTCTGTAAGATGTAATCCAACGGTTTATTTACAAAAACCCCGACTTTGGCAATCTTATTAGGAATCGTTACATCAGGTGAATTAAGACAATAACGCGGCGACAGCTCATGAAAGATAAAACCGATGAAATCAGGTTCCAATTCTACGAGCCCGGCAATGTTTTGTGCATTGCACATGCCGCAGACTTTGAGTTTTAATTTAGGTTTATAGTTCTTAGCTGGCATTTTTAAACGTTGTTTTTCGATAACAATTCCACTTCGTGGATAAATTTTCGGCAGGTGGTTTCCGGGTAAAGCTCGCGCATAAACAGCTCTCCTATCAAGAAGCCTCTGAAGCCAGATTTTCTGAGCAGCAGAATATCTTCCGTTTTTTGGATGCCGCTTTCCGCCACTTTAATGGCTTCGGCCGGCAGCTTGGAAGCCATTTGAATGGCGTGGTCAAAATTCACAGTAAAGTTTTTTAAGTTGCGGTTGTTGATGCCGGTAAGGTCGGCAAGGTCATCATAGCGAGCAAGTTCTGCTTCATCATAAAATTCCAGCAAAACTTCCATTCCCAGATCATGGGCAATGGTAATAAACTGGTGAATTTCTTCTTTGCTGAGTATTCCCGCAATCAGCAAAATGGCGTCGGCGCCGATGGATTTTGCTTCATAAATCTGGTAAGCATCTATGATGAAGTCTTTTCGCAACACCGGGCAGTAATTGAATTTCCGGGCTGTTTCCAGGTCTTTGCTGGAACCTCCAAAGAAATGATTGTCGGTCAGGATTGACAATGCTGATGCACCGCCCTGCATGTACCCGATGGAAGTCTTCTCCACTTCCGCCTGGCCGTTGATAAGACCCTTTGATGGTGACTTTCTTTTGAATTCTGCAATGATTCCCACTTTATCTTCCCTCAGCAGATAATGTTTCAACGATACACACGGCGAGGCATAATAGATGTTTTGTTGAAGCAGTTCCAACGGGTATAAACGCTTTCTCTTTTCCGTTTCTTGTTTTTTGTAAACGACGATTTCTTCGAGTATAGTCATGGCAAATTTTATCAGTTTTGAGTGACTTTTTTCAATGATTCATAAGCTTTTCCCGAAAGGAGCGATTCGCGGGCGATTTCCACACATTCTTTAAGGGTTTTTTTCTGCTCAAAAACGCAGATGGCCGATGCGGAGTTGGCCAGCACAACATTGGTTTGTGCTTCGGTTGCTTCATTCTTCAGAACAGAGACAAATATTCCGGCTGCTTCTTCGACTGTTCTTCCGCCGAAAATGGCTTCCGGCCTGACCGGCTTCATTCCCCAATCTGAAGGTTGCAGCAACTGTTCGCCATTGGGGCTGTAAGATTTTACATTCCCCGTAAGGGAAATTTCATCGTAGCCGTCCAGACTGTGAATGATATCAAATTGAAAGTCAGGAATATCCTGAAATAAATAATTGTACAAACGGGCGACTTCCAGGTTGAAAACCCCCGCCATCTGATGGTTCGGAAATGAAGGATTTACCAACGGTCCCAGTATATTGAAGAAGGTTTTAACGCCAAGCTCACGCCGGATAGGACCCACATTTTTCATGGCGGGATGAAACAGGGGTGCATGCATCATGCAAAAACCTGCGGTTTCCAGTTGCTTTTTCAAGACAGATTCGTCATTAGTGAAAACGTAACCGAGATTTTCCATCACATTTGAGGAACCGCAGGAGGATGAAACGCCGTAGTTTCCGTGTTTGGCGACTTTGTATCCGGCTCCTGCCACCACAAATGCGGAAAGCGTGGAAACGTTGAAAGTATCCTTGCCGTCGCCACCAGTTCCGCAGACATCAATGGTATCAAATTCAGAAAAATCCACTTTTACACAAAGGTCCAGCAACGCATTGCGGAATCCTTTCAGTTCGTCCACCGAAATCTGGCGCATCAGGTAAACTGTCATGAAAGCAGCCGTTTGGGAAACATTGTAATTCCCTTTCCCTATTCCGGTCAGCACATTGTAAGCATCCTGCTCGGTAAGTTGTTTATTGTTAAATAATTGATTTAATATTTTTTTCATCGATTTAGGTTTTCCTATTATAAATTCAAAAAATTATTGATCATTTTCTTTCCATCTGGTGTCAGGATTGATTCGGGATGAAACTGCAATCCGTAAAGCGGGTAACTTTTGTGATGAAGCGACATAATATTGCCTTCGCTGTCGCGGGAAGTGATGACCAGTTCTTCGGGAAAGTCTTTTTCATTTATCACCCAGCTGTGATAACGTCCTCCCATAAATTCTTCGGGTATTTCCTGAAGTACAGCATCTTCCATGGGTTCGCGGTAAATGGGTGTTGACATCCCGTGAAAAACATCCTGCAAGTTGAGCAACGAGCCACCAAACACTTCGGCCATCGCCTGCATGCCCAGGCAAACTCCCAGGATCTTTTTTGATGGTGCATACCGGCGGATGACTTCTTTCAGAATTCCTGCTTCGTCGGGGAGTCCGGGACCGGGCGACAAAACAATACGATCGTATTTTTCTATTGCTGAGGGCGCAATTTGGTCGTTGCGGACCACATCTATTTCAAAACCTCCGTGCTCCCTGATAAAATGAACCAGATTATAGGTAAACGAATCGTAGTTGTCTAAAACTAATAGTTTTCTCATCTCTAAAATTTTACAGTGTTTCTGCCAGTTTTATGGCTGATTTTAAGGCACCCAGTTTGTTATTGATTTCCTGTAATTCGCTTTCCGGTACCGAAGAAACGACAATGCCAGCCCCTGCCTGAAAATGCAGTTTGTTGTTTTTGCTCATGAAGCTTCGAATGGTTATGGCGTGGTTCAAAGAGCCGTCAAATCCGATAATTCCTATGGCGCCGCCATAAAAGCCGCGGCTCCGGTTTTCAATTTCATCAATCAATTCCATGGCTTTGTATTTTGGCGCTCCCGAAAGGGTCCCGGCGGGAAAAGTATCGGCGTAAAGCTGCAGTGCCGTGGAGTTCTCGTTCAATGTTGCTTCCACTTCAGAAACCAAATGGATCACATGGCTGTAGTACTGGATTTCTTTGTAGGTTTTAACCACAACGTTCTTCCCGTTTCGGCTTAAATCGTTCCTTGCCAAATCCACCAGCATGGTATGCTCAGAATTTTCTTTGGGATCGGCAGCCAGTTTCCCGGCCAACTCTTTGTCTGCATCATCTTTTCCGGTTCTCTTAAACGTCCCGGCAATGGGGTTGATAACGGCTTTGTCGCCTGTTACTTTTAGTTGTGCTTCCGGTGAAGAGCCAAAAAGTTTGAAGTTGCCATAATCGAAATAAAACAGATAGGGAGATGGGTTTACGGATCGCAGAGCGCGGTAAACATTAAACTCATCTCCGCGAAAGCTTTGTGAAAATCGTCTGGAGAGAACAATCTGAAAAACATCACCGCGGTGGCAGTGGGAAATGCCTTTCTTAACCATTTCCAGGTACTGATTTCCGGTAACATTGGATTCTTCCTTACCGGTAAGCTGAAAAGTATAGGAAGGAAATTTGTTGATTTGGAGCAGACTTTCAATCTTTTTCATTTGGGAATTTTCTTCCTGAAAACGATTTTCTGTAATGAGCAACTCATTTTTGAAATGATCGAAACGCAGCACAAATCGGAATGCCGTATAATTCATGAGCGGGATTTGTTCATTTTCAGGTGTTTTCGAATGAAATTCCAGTGTATCGAAATTCTGGACTGTCTCGTAAGCAGTGTAACCGAAAAACCCGTTGGCGCTCGCCGGTTCTCCATCTTCCAGTTGGAGACGAAAACTGCTTATAAACTCCTGAAGTTTTGGTATTAGCTCTTGCTTTGAAGAAAGCTCAATGATTTCGGACTGATTTCCGCATTGTGTTGTAATGTGTTTGTTTTCAAAGCTGAAAGAAGCCAGCGGATCGAGGCAGACAAAGGAATATTTGTTGTCGTTGCCGTGATAATCGGAGCTTTCCAGTAAAAATGTATGGTAAAACTGATCTCTTAGGTTCAGGTACAATCCCACGGGAGTGAGTGTATCGGCCAGCATTTTTTTTGTTTTAACAAGAATGGTTTTTTCCTTCATGATTTTGATATTAAAAAAAACGGCCTGTCGTGAATTCGACAAGCCGTTTGATTTATAAATTATACAAGCGTTCTTCTTCACGTCAGTTCAGGACGAAAAAGAGCCACCACCAATTTGTATTTCTGTTCATTTTCATATCGTGGCAAAAATAGAGATAAAAATTTATAGAAAGCAAGAAATATTTCAGAAATAAGTATTCTTAACAAAGAATACTTATTTATCGTGTTGATATACAGACCGTTGAAAATCAATAAAATCTCACTGGCTCCAGTTGGATTATTGGCTCATTCGGATTCGCAATCCTAGACCTTTGCAAAACGCCATTTTTTGTCACCCTGAGTGAAACGAAGGGTCTATAAATATCTGTTTTTCTTTTCATTACAGATTCTTTTCTCTTCTAAGGCGAGAGAAGAATGAAAAACAAAAAGCAAACATAGCGCAAGTATGCACTTGTGCCTGTTCAGTTCCTGCAGTAGTGACGCCATGCATGGCATCACTACAATGTTAATTGTTTTCGGCAAGTGAATAATCCCTTCCCCAGATTCATCGCCATAACGGTTGTTTTTGTAGAAAAATCCAGACCAGCGAGCGGGACAAGAGATCTGTCACTAGCGGACGCCAGATAGAATTAGTAAAGCTTTTTTCAGTTGCCCGGAGTTTAAACCCCGGGCTATTCATGCATGGTGCCGTAGATCTTGTATCTTTCCTTAAAAACCATAAGTTTCAAACATATCCTGCAAATCCTCAAAAAAGCCTAATTTTGGAGCTGGTAAAAAGACAATGAAACCGGTTAATAAAAACATTGGGATTTATCTTTTTACCAGGTTATTTTTCATCTATGAAAGCATTTTTTCAGCAAAATAAACTGGTCCTCTCTTTGTATTTCTTTTTCCTGTTACTGGGAAGCGCAGCCTTAATTTTATTCCCTAAAGCGGAAATCCACTTGACCATCAATCAATGGCATACCCCTTTTTTTGATACGCTTTTTAAATACATTACTTACGTGGGAAGTTGGGGCGTGCTTGTGGCCTTTTTAATTTTGTTGTTTATTAAGGTTCGTTATGCTTTAATTTATATAGTGGGGAATTTTTTTATTACCCTGATTGTTCAGGGGTTAAAACATTTGGTATTTCCACATGTTTTGCGGCCGGCGGCTTATTTTAAAGGCATTCACCAGCTTTATCTAATCCCCGGAGAAACGATGCATTTATACAACAGTTTTCCTTCCGGGCATTCTGCTTCTGCTTTTGGACTTTTTATTATACTAATATACATTACCCGCAATCATTGGGTGAAAGTTCTTTGGTTTTTGTTGGCTTTTCTCACAGCATTTTCGCGTATTTATTTGTCGCAACATTTTTTAATTGATGTGGAAACTGGATCTCTGATTGGGGGTTTAACAATGGTGACAGTAATAATCTTCTTTCAAAAGCATTATTACCCCGATAAGTTTAATCATCCTCTGTTTTATAAAAAGAAACATGAATAAGAAAACATTAACGGTATTGCTCATCGCAGCGGTGGGAGCGCTTTTGTTTATCCCGTTTTTGGGTGGGGTGCATCTGTTTGACTGGGACGAGATCAATTTTGCCGAGTCGGCACGCGAAATGCTGCTTACCCATAATTACCTGACTGTTCAAATCAACTTTTTGCCCTTCTGGGAAAAGCCGCCTCTTTTTATCTGGATGCAGGTCCTGGCCATGAAAACCTTTGGTATCAACGCATTTGCAGCAAGATTTCCTGATGCCATAGTCGGGATTGTAACCTTAATAACGTTGTATTTGATTGGTGAAAAACATTTCAGTCATCGTTTTGGTTTGTTGTGGGTATTGGTTTATGCAGGTTCCATTTTGCCGCAAATGTATTTCCATTCGGGCATCATCGATCCCTGGTTCAATCTCTTCATTTTTCTGGGAATTTATTTCATGGTGATTTATCTTTCGCCTGAAGGAAAGAGAAACAAAAACTGGTTCATATTTCTGTCTGCCGCTTCCATCGGGTTGGGCATCATGACCAAAGGGCCGGTGGCGTTGCTGGATTTTCTGCTGGCACTAGGCGTTTGGCTTATTTATGACAGGAGTTGGAAAAAAGTCTTCAATCTGCGGTTTCTTCTGATTTATGGAATCACTCTGGCGCTGATTGGCGGTTTTTGGTTTATTCTTCAGATAATGAACGGAAAAGCTTATCTGATCCTTGAATTTATCCAATACCAGATTCGTCTTTTCTCTCAAAAAGATGCCGGTCACGGCGGATTCCTGATGTATCATTTTGTGGTCTTATTTGTGGGCGTTTTTCCGGCATCCATATTTGCACTCGCCGCTTTCAGAAAGTTTAAGGATCAAAACAATACTCAAAAGCTCTTCAGGAACTGGATGATGATCAGCTTCTGGGTGGTGCTGATCCTGTTTACTATCGTGAAAACCAAAATTATACATTACTCATCTTATTGCTATTTCCCGTTAACGTTTCTCGCTACTTATGCCATCATGCAAATGGTAGAGAAAAAAATGAAGTTCAGAAACTGGCTGAAAACTATCTTGATAGTGATGACTGTTTTAGAAGGTTCTGCCTTGATTTTGCTGCAATTGTTTGTGAAATATAAAGATCAAATTATTGCCAAAGATTGGATTAAAGATCCCTTTGCCGTGGGAAATCTACAGGCGACCGTTCACTGGTCTGGATATGAATTTCTGTTAGGTGTGATGCTGATAGTGGGAATTATGCTTTCGCTGATTTTATTTAGAAAACAAATTCTGAAGATGGTGACTGGAATCTTCATTACTTCGTTGATTTATACTACACTTACCATTTTTATCATCACTCCGAAAATTGAGCAGTATTCGCAAAATGCGGCCATTGAATTTTATCAGAATCATGCTAAACAGGATTGCTTTATGGAAGTTTGGGGATTTAAAAGCTATGCCCAGTATTTTTATTTCAAAAAGCAACCGCCCGAAAACGGGACACGGATTGATGAGGAAAGCCTTTTAAAAGGAAATTTCACCAAGCCGGTGTACGTGGTAACCAAAATAACTTCCTATCGTGAATTTCAGAAACGTTATCCGGATTTCTCCTTGCTGTACATAAAAAATGGATTTGCCTTTTTTGGTAAACCAGCTTTTTTACCCTTCAAAACTTTAAACTCCAAATGATAGATCAGAAAAAAGTAGTTGTGGTGTTGCCCGCTTACAATGCAGCACAAACATTGGAAATGACGTACAAAGAAATTCCTTTCGACATTGTGGATGATGTGATTCTGGTGGATGACCGGAGCAGCGATGAAACATTGCAAGTTGCAACCCGGCTGGGGATCAAAAATATCATTGAACATGAAGTGAACAAAGGATACGGTGGAAACCAGAAAAGTTGTTACAAGAAAGCGCTTTCGCTGAATGCCGATATTGTGGTGATGTTGCATCCTGATTATCAATACACGCCCAAGTTGATCCATTCCATGTGTTATCTCATTGCCAACGGAGTGTATGAAGTGGTGATTGGCTCCCGGATTTTGGGCAAAGGCGCTTTAAAAGGCGGTATGCCATGGTACAAGTATGTTTCTAACCGATTTCTGACCCTGACACAAAACATTCTGATGAGTCAAAAGTTGTCGGAGTATCACACGGGTTACCGGGCATTCTCAGGCAAAGTGTTGAAAAGTATTCCGTTCGATACCTGCTCCGACGATTTTGTTTTCGATAACCAGATGCTGGCCCAGATCTTTTATGCAGGATTTGAAATTGCAGAGATCACCTGTCCTACCAAATATGAAGAAGAAAGTTCTTCCATCAACTTTAAGCGCAGCGTGAAGTATGGCCTTGGCGTTTTGCAGGTTAGCATGCTCTATTTTTTACAGAAATCAAAGCTGGGTAAGTTTAAGATTTTTGCAGGGATTAAAACTAACTAGCAACTGTCTGATATTGGGTAAAAAGCTTGGTTTATAGGCTTTTTATTGACACGCGAAACATTCATGCTCCAGTCAGGGGAAATAGATATTTTTTGTTATAATTTCTGATAGACTCTTCGAGTGATAAATCAGGCAGCAGATGATGTAGATTTCTTTGTTAAAAATATCACAATAACATTGCATATTAAAAAACCTTTCTTTATGTTTGCA
>CAZPPK010000088.1:0-12167 GCA_964588415.1 uncultured Lentimicrobiaceae bacterium | reverse complement strand
ATCTCGCTTTTACCTCTAAAAATAAATGAACTACCCCCGCCGCTCTGCGGCGGGGTATCAAAAGGAGATTATTAATCGCCCCAAGGGGCGGGGAATTAATCCCTTGTCCGCCTCAGGCAGATTAAAAAAAGAATGTCGAATAATGATTAACGATGTAATCTTTTTGAAGTAAATATAATATCTAATGTATTGTAACTATTTAATTGCTATATGCTTTCACATCTAAATTCGATATTCGTTAATCGATATTCTGAAATCAATTATAATTGTAAAATGAATTTCATTCATAAATTAATACTATGATCTTTCAGCCCATAGTGGTTTATTTCTCACCAGGATGAACTTTTAGCTTGAGACTGCAATAATGATCTTTTGTCCCGGAACCAGATGGTGCGTATTTCGGATATTATTGAGCCGCTTGATCTGGCTTACTGTTATACCATCATATTCCTGGGCAATATCCCATAAAGTGTCACCGGGTTTAATAATATGATAAATGTATTTCCCCTTTTTAACAGTAGAAGTATTCTTTTCCTTAGGTTGGTAGACATACAGTTTTTCTCCCGGATAAATGGTTGAACCTTTCAGGTTATTCCATTCTATGAGATCGGTGATCGAACATTTATATCTTTTTGCGATCAAAGCAAGGTTTTCACCACTTTTTACCTTATGTGTGGTCTTGACTGTAGACCGCACTATGGGCTCACTGGTTTTCTGATAATATTGACGACTACCGGCGCTATAAACAAGAAGCTTTTGCCCTTTGTAAATCCGGCTGGTTCTTAAATGATTCCATCTTTTCAACTGGCTCACATAAACATGATAGCTTTTAGCAATGAGTCCCAGGTTTTCCCCCCATCTTACGATATGAATTTCCCGGTTTCCCATTTTCTTGATCTGTGCCATCAGCTGATCATGAGCAATTCCTGCTTTAGTTTTATAGGCATACAACGCTTTTTCATTATTGAGAAAATCGTCCGTAAAACGGCGTGGAAGCCTTAGTTCATAAGTCTTACCGTCGTAAGCAGGAATGACACCCAATTTAAATTCAGGATTCAAAAATTTCAACTCATCCAACGGAATACTAAGCATTTCGTGAAGCTGTGAAAAAGAAAGGACATTATGAACCGTAACGGTGTCAATGTCATAAAAGAATATACCGGGAATCATGGGATGCAGGTTGTGTTCTGCAGAATAGTGCATGATGTAATTTACGGCAATAAAAGCGGGGACATAACCTCGTGTTTCCCTTGGAAGATACGGCCAGATCGCCCAGTAGTTCATTGTTCCCCCGGCCCTGCGAATTGCCCGGTTTACATTTCCGACTCCTGAATTATAGGCGGCAAGTGCCAGCCACCATTGCCCGTAAATGTTATATAGATCTTGTAAATGCTTACAGGCTGCTATCGTTGATTTGTATGGATCATACCTGTCATCCACCATAGATGTGACTTTTAATCCGTATACTTTTCCAGTTCCGTACATAAACTGCCACAACCCTTTAGCTCCTTTCGGAGAGCCAGCAGCAGGATTCAATGCCGATTCCACAATAGCGAGATACTTTAATTCAAGCGGCAGATTATATTTGTCCAATTCTTCCTCGATCATGGGAAAATAAATCTTAGCCAGGCCCAGGACTTTTTCTGTAAGCCGTCTTTTCTTTATAGCATACAGGTTGATGTAATTTTGAACCTGCCTATTATAAATAAAATTAAAAGGTGTTTCTACATTCAATGCTGCAATCCGTTTTGCATAAACGGAATCAGGGAACGTAGGTATTTTGTTGGATGTGATGGGTGTAGATTTTCTCAGGTTTGTATCCAGGATTAGGTACTCTTTTTTGTAATATTTTACATAAGCCAGACTATCCAGCGTCCGTACCACAGGTGAATCCTGAATGATGGTATGCCCGTTGAGATAAGCAGTTCTATGAATGCTGTCGTTAACACGATCCAGTAAGCTCATTTTTTTGGGGAGCACAATGGGATCTAGCGTCGAAGGCAAATCGTCAACCGTAGTGTCTGATTGAATGAGTGTTGTGTCTGATGCGGGAAGAGAGTCTTGTGCCAAAGCATGGGATGCCGACAACCCGAATATTAGTGATAAGATAATGGTCGAAATATATTTCATTCTAATCATAGCTTTGGAAGAAGGCCAACTGAGTTTATGACTGGCTTTGATGCAAAAGCATATCTCATATTTGTAAATTACTATTTATCATTCTGGGCGAATAACCATTCCATTAAAGGAAAAAGTCTTTCATTCCGAAGAATTCTGCAAACAGATAGTTTCCGTTATTTTTTGTCGGGGGTTTTGTCTTTTTCCTCAGAATTGGCCTGCTCATCGCCCGTGTCCAGGCCGTCTTTAAATTCTTTAACTCCTTTGCCAATACCTCGCATTAATTCAGGTATTTTACGGCCCCCAAACAACAAAACAATGGCTAACACAATAAGTACAATTTCAGGAGTGCCAATAATCCCTGCCTGTTGCAATAGTAAAGCGTTCATGGTCTAATCTTTTTATACTGCACAAAAGTAAGATAAATCATTCAGAATTCAGGCAAGAAATAATTTCCCCCCTGGAATTTATATTTATTTTTGTTAAAATCATTCAAATTTTGAATCACTCTTTTTGCCAAATATTTGTTTCCCCCATTGGTATCATATTTCTGTCGTCAGAAAGATTCGGTTCAAACCCGTATAAAATATCTGATATGTTTTGATGTTTGTATTTGTTCCCGCAACAGCATTAAACCACCACATAAAGGCCCAGGTAAATAGCAGCCAGTATGGATACTATGATAATGATTGTAGTAATATTACCGGATAGTTTATCAGTTTCCGAATCGTATTCAAAATTATTATGCTCCTTTTCTTCCATAATTTTAAGGTAGTTTGTCCAGTCGCGTTCCATTTTTAAATGCAACTACAAAGGCATCTGTTACTCCGTTTTTAGTTTTCAGAATATCTCGTTCGGTTTTTGCCTGTAGATAGTTGTCGAATGCGCCAATGGTATAAATGTAGTAACCATTGTGCATATCCGTCCTGATGCTGCTTTGGGCAATGTGATAATGTTTGCTCAAATAAACCAGTGACACCGGTTTCCGGTACCTGGCCCTGATTTGGACACGATATTCGAGAAGTGGCCTGGCTGGTAAAATATGACGTACAGGCTCTTTTACTTTCTTCTGTGCCTGATTAAGTTGTGCTTTTTGAATGGTTTCCAACGAATTTTTCTGACCTGTCTTAGGCGGCTGCACGGGCATGCCCTCTGCCTTCTTACCCGCCTGTTCGTTCTTGTTAGCGGGAGAAATAAGCATTGGATTGGGTGTAAAATGATTTGGTAAAGGCATTTCCGGAGTGGTTGGCTTGGCATGCTTTCTTTGTCCGAATTTGAAAGAAACACCCACAGAAGTATAGTTGTACATATCATACTTCGAGTTCTGCACCATAAGGTCCATATTGTCAGAATTGATGGCATGGGTCATGGATTCAAGATTAACACTCCATTTGTCATTGATCTTGTAAGACAATCCGATGCCTCCAGTTGCAACTCCCTGCAACGTCCTGCCACCCAGACCGTGACCGTAGCCATTACCCATTTGCCCGGTAAGGTTCGCTGTAGCCAGATTATAAATTTTCGAATTGTAATTTGTTAAACCCAAACCGGCCACCAGATAAACATCCAGTTTCCTGTCCGGGCGATACCCTGAAATTAAAGCATTCAGATTAAAAGTCCCGTTTACATTGAATTCGATGTAGTCACCCTGCAAATACCGGTTGGCGATAGTATTAATTCCTGAAAGCTGTCCATAGAGCGCCTGTCCACGCAACCCAAACCATGATGAGAACTGCCTGTTCAGCATCAAACCCACACCCATGCGCCACTCAGAATGACCATTGGATGATGCTGGCCAAAACTTGTTTTGCTTTAAATCACCGAAGAAAAGGCTTGTCCCGGCATTTACATTTACCTGCCAATAAGGGCTAAATTCATCGGTTTGCGATACTTTTTGGGCATGTGCCGTTGCAAATGGAACAAGCAACAAAAACACCAACAGGATTGAAAAGCAAGAAATGCGTTGTTTCATGACGGGTAGCTTTATGTCATATAAGAATTTAATTCTCAACTAAAATACACAATAATATTGAAATTTGTTAAAGCGAGTTTTCAAAGAATCAACAGCCTGAATTTTAAGATAGGATGACTTGGAAACTTGCAAATTCAATCTTGATACCAAAAAACTTAATCCCGAGAAATTCTTGTTTATAATTGAAATTCAACTAAATCTAATCTTAATAATACAGATTGCTTGCTGCAATTGATTTTTTAAAAGCAGTTTAAAGAATCATTTCCTGACATCAGTTATAAACATTAAAAAACCTACTAAGCCGATTCCGGTGTCCCGGCTTAAATGACAAGAGTGCCAGCAAAAAATATTACTGAGTCCGGTCTAATAAGGTCTTGATTTGATTTACAGCCACTTTTACCCCTTAATCCCCTAAAAGGGAAGTGGCTAAAAATCAGTGCGCCCTTTAGGGGTGGGGTAAACACTGATTTTCATTTTTTACACCAATTTACCTTTTTAGGCCAGACTCATTATTGTAATTTCCCGATCCAGGATTCAATCTCTTCCAATTGAACGGCAGGGACATCCAGTTTTTTCTTTTTTCTCAGCCCGTTCAACGTCTGTTGGATGACGGTTGGTTTCATCTCAGCCAAGTCTTCAGGTTTGGCAATTCCGGCTTCCGGCATCAAATTGGCCCAATGTTCTTCTATCCCCAGAACCATAAAATCTTTGGAGCTGACTGCTTTAGATTTTAGCTCGGGACGCATTTGCGGAAACAAGATCACTTCCTGAATGGAAGATTGGTTGGTCATAAACATCGTCAGACGGTCAATTCCAATTCCCATTCCTGAAGTGGGAGGCATGCCGTATTCCAGGGCGCGCAGAAAATCGTAGTCGATGTACATGGCTTCGTCGTCGCCTTTTTCGGTCAGTTTCACCTGTTCTTCAAAACGTTCCCGCTGGTCTATGGGATCGTTTAATTCAGTATAGGCGTTGGCGAGTTCTTTGCCGTTTACCATCAGTTCGAAGCGTTCGGTAAGTTCCGGGTTGTCGCGGTGACGCTTGCACAACGGCGACATCTCCACCGGATAATCTGTGATAAAAGTCGGTTGAATAAAGAAATGCTCGCACTTTTCACCAAAAATGGCATCGATGAGTTTTCCTCTTCCCATAGACGGGTCGGTCTCAATGCCCAGTTTTTTGCAGGTGGCATGAAGTTCATTCTCATTCATCCCGCTCACGTCGATACCTGTTTTTTCTTTGATGGCATCCAGAATACTGATGCGTTTGTATGGAGCGGCAAAATCAATCATATTTTCTCCCACCTGAATTTTTGATGTGCCGTGCAGATCGGTGGCAATTTTTTCCAGCATCTGCTCGGTGGTTTCCATCATCCAGAAATAATCTTTATAAGCCACATACATTTCCATCTGAGTAAATTCAGGATTGTGGTAACGATCCATTCCTTCGTTGCGGAAGTCTTTGGCAAATTCATAAACACCTTCGTAACCGCCTACAATCAATCGTTTCAGATACAGCTCGTTGGCAATTCGCAAGTACAGTGGCATATCCAAAGCATTGTGATGTGTGATAAAAGGCTTTGCTGCTGCACCGCCAGGAATGGGTTGCAATATCGGGGTTTCCACTTCGAGATAGTTTTTTTCGTTGAGAAACTCACGCATGGAGCGCAACACCTTGGCCCGCATTTCAAAAATCTTGTGGACAGGATCGTTGACTACCAAATCTACATAACGCTGACGGTAACGCTGGTCGGGATCGGTAAAAGCATCATAGATTTGACCGTCTTTTTCTTTTACAATGGGCAGCGGTCTCAGTGATTTTGACAAGACGGTCAGTTCGGTTACGTGTATTGTTACCTCACCCATCTGAGTTGTGAAAACAAAACCTTTCACACCAATAAAATCGCCAATGTCGAGCAGCCTTTTGAAAACAGTGTTGTACATGGTTTTATCTTCTCCGGGACAAACATCATCGCGTTTGAAATAAAGCTGAATCCTTCCGGTGGAATCTTTCAGCTCGGTAAAAGAAGCAGCTCCCATAATCCGACGGCTCATCATACGCCCGGCCAGAGTCACTTCCTGAAACAACGAGTTATCTTTGGGAAACTGTCCTAAAATATCTTTTGCATAAGCGTTTACTTCATACATTGCCTGGGGATAGGGATTGATTCCCAATTTCTTCATCTCGTTCAAAGCGTTCCGCCTTACGATTTCCTGTTCGCTCAGTTGCTGCATCTAAATTTCGGTTTTAAAAATTTGCTGCAAAGATAAAACATCTTACACATCCCGAAAAGGTAATTTTTTTGAATGAAGAGTGAAGAAGGATTGTGAACTCTTTAACCATTCAACTTTTCAACCCATTTCCCTTAAATTGTAGCCGTTCGTTTCTATACCAGAAGATCTTTCACTTCGTTCAAGATAACAACTATATATTAATTAGCTGTTTTATAGAAGTTAAGTTGTATAAAAACGGGCGTCATCGCGAGGACCCAGGAAGTTTTCGAGGGACGAAGCGATCTCATAATGAAACGAACTTTAGCGTGCGAATGTTTCGCGTGCTCCGTTAACGAAAATGGATTAATTGTGTCACACGTTGGGAAACGCGCGCCAGCTATGGGAAAAAATGAAAAATTCTGTCATTTCGACGAGGTGCGAGGAGAAATCTCCTGAAGAGAAAACCTGTTCTCAGGGGATTCTTCAGTCCCCCGAAAGCTTTCGGGGGACTGAAGAATGAACAACATCTTTCTTTTGGAGCAACTCGCAGGCCGGGGTTTGTAGCCCAGACCTAACGAAGATGATGATTTGGAATCCAAATTTCCTGAAAAGACGAATCCGTATCCCTGAAAAGGACGAAAACAAACGGTTGCGGGATGTTAAAGAACGGAGAATCTATCTAGAAATACTCTCTGTTTAATATTGTAATTCAATAACTTATAATACAGGTATAAAAAATAAAATGTAGATTTTCTATAAATATATCCGCCTAATTTAGATTAGTTATATCTTTGAGCCCCGGGTGAATATGTACCTCTTTTAGTTTTTAGGAAGATACAAATGCCACAGTACCAAATATTGGGATTACTGCGGTGATGAAAAAGCGTGTAAAACCGTTTCAGTTTTTTTAGAAAAAAACAGCCATGAAATTAAATTCCTACCGACAGGCACGTCTAATTCTGGAAGATGGCGTCGAATTTACAGGATACTCCTTCGGATACGAACAATCTGTGGCCGGTGAAATTGTCTTTAACACCGCCATGACAGGATATCCTGAAAGTCTCACGGACCCTTCCTACAGCGGTCAAATCCTGGTGTTAACATATCCTTCCATAGGGAATTACGGTGTTCCTGGAAAAGAAATCGAACATGGGATGCTACAGTATTTCGAATCGGAACGTGTTCATGTTAATGCTCTGGTAATTTCTGATTACTCCGAAAAACACAGTCACTGGAATGCTTCGCAAAGCCTTTCCCACTGGTTGAAAGAAGAAAGAGTTCCCGGGCTTTTCGGCATCGATACCCGTAGGTTAACCAAACACATCCGCGAAAAAGGCGCCATGCTTGCCAAAATTGTATTTGATGAAGACATCCCTTTTTCAGACCCGAACAAAACCAACATGGTGGAAAATGTCAGCATCAAAGAAAAAACAGTTTACGGGAATGGGAAATACAAAATTTTGTTGATTGACTGCGGAGTTAAGAATAATATTATCAGATACTTATTGCGTTATGACACACAAGTGATCCGCGTGCCCTGGGATTATGATTACAGTCAGGAAAATTACGATGGCCTGTTCATTTCCAACGGCCCCGGTGACCCGGAAATATGTATCCCGACCATCAGCCATCTTCGGTTATCAATTCAGGAAGAGCGTCCCGTTTTCGGTATTTGCCTGGGACACCAGTTGATTTCCCTGGCATCCGGAGCACACACCTACAAGCTGAAGTTCGGGCACAGAAGCCATAACCAGCCTGTGCTGCTGGCGAATTCCAATAAAGCATACCTGACTTCACAGAATCACGGTTTTGCTGTGGACGATAAAACCATCGGCAGCGATTGGGAGATATTTTTCACCAATCTGAATGACAACAGCAACGAAGGAATTCGGCATAAAGTCAAACCAATTTTCACTACGCAATTTCATCCCGAAGCCTCCAGCGGCCCTACGGACACCGCATTTTTATTTGAAGATTTCATCAAAGCCATTGAAAAAAACAAATCCTAAGCATCATGAAATAGCCATGAGAAATAAAAATTTTATACAAACCGAAATTGACTATTCTCATGGCGTATTCCATCTGACCGATAAAATATAAAATTATAACCAGATGAAAATTCAGAAAGTAAAAAAAGTACTGGTACTGGGTTCAGGGGCACTGAAGATCGGCGAAGCCGGAGAATTTGATTACAGCGGCTCACAGGCACTGAAGGCACTGAAAGAAGAGCATATCGAAACGGTTCTGATCAATCCCAACATTGCGACGGTGCAGACTTCAGAAGGGATTGCAGATAAGATTTATTTTCTGCCCATCACTCCTTTTTTTGTGGAGCGCATCATTCAAAAAGAAAAACCGCAGAGAATTTTGCTGGCTTTTGGCGGACAAACAGCTTTGAATTGCGGCATCGAATTATATCGCTCCGGTGTGCTTGAAAAATACGGAATCCAGGTGCTCGGAACACCGGTTGAAGCCATCATTGAAACTGAAGACCGGGAACTGTTCGCAGAGAAACTTCGTTCCATCAAAATAGATACTCCCAAATCCGTAGCTGTCACTTCCGTGGATGAAGCTGTGAAAGCGGGTGAACAAATCGGATTTCCTTTGATCGTGCGAGCGGCTTTTGCCCTCGGCGGACAAGGAAGTGGCTTTTGCGACAACGGAAAAGAGCTCATCAACAGGGCTACATTGGCTTTTTCCTATTCGAATCAGATCCTGGTAGAAGAGTCGCTGAAAGGTTGGAAAGAAGTGGAATACGAAGTGGTGCGCGACTGTTATGACAACTGCCTCACCATCTGCAACATGGAAAACTTTGATCCGCTGGGAATCCATACCGGGGAAAGTATCGTTGTGGCTCCATCCCAAACACTTACCAACAGGGAATACCACAAGTTGCGCAAAATTTCCATTGAAATTGTCCAGGCCGTAGGCATCGTAGGAGAATGCAACGTGCAATACGCACTCGACCCCAATTCGGAAGATTACCGGGTCATTGAAGTCAATGCACGGTTGTCGCGTTCCAGTGCACTAGCATCAAAAGCTACCGGATATCCGTTGGCATTCGTGGCTGCCAAGCTGGGACTGGGTTACGGATTGCATGAGCTAAAAAACAGCGTTACAAAGACAACACCTGCCTTTTTTGAACCGGCCCTGGATTATCTTGTTGTGAAAATACCACGCTGGGATTTGAACAAATTCTTGGGTGTTTCCAAAGAAATCGGTTCCAGCATGAAAAGCGTGGGCGAGATCATGGCCATAGGGCGAAGTTTTGAAGAAACCATTCAAAAAGGATTGCGCATGATCGGTGTGGGAATGCATGGGTTTGCAGCCAATAAAGCTTTTCAAACGGGAAATCTTGAAGAAGCGCTTTCCAAACCTACTGACAATCGTATTTTTGCTATTGCAGAAGCTTTTAATCAGGGCTTTTCAGTAGAAAAAGTTCACAAACTCACGCGGATTGACAGATGGTTTTTGGAGAAACTTAAAAGTATTCACGATCTGGAAACCGAACTGAAAAAAGTGAACCAGCCGGAAAAACTGAGCGATGAATTGCTGCTGGAATCCAAAAAATGTGGTTTTTCAGATTTTCAAATTGCAAAACTGATTTACAACAAAGAACACATCGGCGAAAGCGATGAAGAAATTCTTCAAATACGCAATTACCGGAAGTCCAGAAACATAGTGCCTTACATAAAACAGATTGACACACTGGCAGCCGAATATCCTGCACAGACAAATTACCTCTATCTCACCTATCACGGAAGTGAGCATGATGTGAATTACTTGCACGACCACAAATCCGTGATTGTGCTGGGTTCAGGCGCTTATCGCATCGGGAGCAGCGTTGAATTTGACTGGTCGGGCGTGAATGCACTGCAAACCGTCAAAAAGAAAGGCTACCTTTCGGTGATGATCAACTATAATCCCGAAACGGTGAGTACCGATTATGACACTTGTGACCGGCTTTATTTCGAAGAGCTTTCCCTTGAAAGGACGATGGATATTGTTGAACTGGAACAACCTCATGGACTGATTGTATCCACCGGCGGACAGATTCCCAACAACCTGGCCATACGGCTGTATCGTCAAAATATCCCTATTTTAGGAACTTCTCCCATCTATATTGATGAGGCCGAAAACCGGTACAAGTTTTCCGAAATGCTGGATAAAATCGAGGTTGACCAACCGGAATGGCGCGAGCTAACAAGCCTTAATACCATTTATGAATTTACAGAAAAGGTTGATTTTCCAGTACTGATCCGGCCTTCTTATGTACTATCCGGTGCTGCCATGAACGTAGTTTCCAACAAAAAGGAACTAGAGCATTTTCTGAATCTTGCCACGGAAGTTTCCAAACAATATCCGGTGGTAGTTTCAAAATTTATCGAAGGTGCCAAAGAAATAGAGATGGATGCTGTGGCCGATAATGGTAACATTATTGTTTATGCTATTTCAGAACACGTAGAATTTGCCGGGGTTCATTCAGGAGATGCCACCATGATGTTCCCACCACAGAAAGTTTATGTGCAGACAATTAGAAGAATCAAGCGCATCAGCCGCCAGATTGCTGAAGAACTGCACATCAGCGGGCCTTTTAACATCCAGTTTCTGGCTAAAGACAACGATATTAAGGTCATTGAATGCAACCTGCGGGCATCCAGAAGTTTTCCTTTTGTCTCCAAGGTACTCAAAACCAATTTCATTGATTATGCAGTACGTATCATGCTGGGAGAGAAAATGGAGAAGCCTGGAAAATCGCTGTTCGACATCGATCATATTGGAGTGAAAGCTTCCCAGTTTTCCTTTTCGCGCCTGAGCAAAGCCGATCCGGTGCTTGGTGTTGACATGGCTTCCACTGGCGAAGTAGGATGTATCGGCGACGATTATTACGAAGCCATTCTGAAAGCCATGTTGTCGGTGGGTTATACAATTCCTAAACAAAACATTCTGATCTCTTCGGGGCCCTCCCGTTCAAAAATAGAATTGATCATCGGTGCAAAACTATTGATTGACAATGGATACACGCTTTTTGCCACCAGAGGAACCCATGATTTTTATAAGGAGAATGGTATTAAAACCACCATGGTTCACTGGCCCGATACCCACAAACAGCCCAACGCTTTCGACCTGATCAAAAATAAAAAGATAGATCTTGTTATCAACATTCCCAAGAACCTGACCAGCGAGGAGTTGAACAATGACTATATCATCCGTCGTGCTTCGGTCGATTTCAATGTGCCTTTAATTACCAATGCCCGTCTGGCAAGCGCCTTTATTTATGCGATCAGCCGCTACAAACCCGAAGACCTTGCCATCAAAAGCTGGGACGAATATTAAGAATGAAAGTCGTTTGAGTTAGATTGATCTTTGCATCCTATGTAGAATTCAAAAAATGATTTCCTATGTCTCCTACTAATGACAACTACGATTAAGTAGCTGTTTTATAGAATATCATCTCTATAAAAACGTGCGTCATTGCGATGAATCCCGAAGAATTTCGGGATGGAGAAGCAATCTTGTAAATTTATTCTAATACATTGATTATGAGATTGCTCCGTGCCTCGCAATGACGAATAGATAAATAGGTATTTTGGATCAGTATAAAACCTAATCATTTTTTGAATTCTTTATACTGTCCCTTTTAATCCGCCTGAGGCGGACAAGGGATTAATTCCCCGCCCCTTGGGGCGATTAATAATCTCCTTTTGATACCCCGCTGCTCTGCGGCGGGGGTAGTTCATTTTCAAAAAACTTCAAATTTTAAAGGTTGATTCTTTTGAACTTAATCCAGATCAGACCGTATTTTCCCATTATTTAGTCGCTCCTTAACAAGCGGTTAAAGTGTTAATAATCAACTCTAATTT
>CAZPPK010000087.1:0-12210 GCA_964588415.1 uncultured Lentimicrobiaceae bacterium | reverse complement strand
ATTAATAATGAAATGTACCGCGAGCTGTTTGAAGGGTAAGTCTTTTTGCATCTGATTTTTCAACGCGACCCACAATCCGGGCGTCCACATCGAATGATTTTGAAATGGCGATCAAGCCGGATGCAATTTCTTCAGGAACATAAAATTCCATGCGGTGTCCCATGTTGAAAACCTGATACATCTCCTTCCACGGCGTTCCCGATTGCTTCTGGATCATCTGAAACAATTCAGGGGTGGGGAATATGTTATCTTTAATGACATGAAGATTTTCTATAAAATGCATCACTTTGGTTTGCGCACCACCACTGCAATGGATAATTCCGTGAATCTGCTTCTTATGCTCTTTAAAAATGGATTTAAAAATGGGAGCATAGGTTCTTGTTGGGGATAAAATCAATTCGCCAACTGTCATTCCTTCAACCGGTGAAGCATCCGTGAGTTTGAGTTTACCGGAATAAACCAGGGAATCAGGAATATGCGGGTCAAAACTTTCAGGATAAGAATTGGCAAGGCCATGTTCCAACACATCGTGACGTGCAGAAGTAAGCCCGTTACTTCCCGTGCCTCCATTATATTTTTCTTCGTAAGAAGCTTTCCCGAAAGAAGCCAGTCCTACAATTACATCACCGGGCTGAATGTTATTTTCAATGATTTCTTCTCTTTTGATGCGGGCTGTAACCGTGGAGTCAACTATGACTGTTCTTACCAAATCGCCCACATCTGCAGTTTCTCCTCCGGTTAAATACATCGGAATACCCAGTTTTCGCATCTTCTCCAAAAACATTTCTGTTCCGTTGATCAATGCGGCAACTACTTCGCCGGGAATCAAATTTTTGTTGCGACCAATGGTAGATGAGAGTAAAATGTTGTCAGTAACGCCTACACACAAAAGATCATCGGTATTCATAACAATGGCGTCCTGAGCGATTCCTTCCCAGACACTCAAATCGCCGGTTTCTTTCCAGTAGAGATAAGCCAGAGCTGATTTAGTCCCCGCACCGTCAGCATGCATGATGTTGCAATAGGAGGGGCCACCTCCTAAAATATCCGGTATTACTTTGCAAAAAGCATTGGGAAACAAACCTTTATCCAGGTTTGTTATGGCCTGATGAACATCTTCTTTAGCGGTGGAAACGCCTCTTTGTGTGTATCGTGATCCCTGGTCTGTTGCCTTATTTTTCATGGATGATTAAAAGATTTGTTTTTGTATCAAATTGATATTTACCGAATTTACGTAGTACCTGCTGACTCATTACAATCCCAAAGTACAGGTTATCGGAAACGATAAACTGAATATTCTTTACTGTTTTCCCAGCGATAGTAATATTTTTCAGATTCACAACTGCATGGTTGGCGATGGTATTATTTTTTAAGACAATTTCCGGGTTCCCTTCAAAATCATCTTTCGTAATAACGCCTTCCTGCAACATTTTGATAGCCTTCTTCAAAGAGATCTGGGCACTGTTGTTCTTATCAAAAATGAATTGCTCTGCATAACCGTTGATCACACATCCGGCAACGTACATACCGTTGGTTTTGTCTTTGGTAAACTGCACAGCGTTTTGAGGCTGATTCATGGGAATGGTCATACTGGTGTCGGCAATTGATGCGCTTTCCTGAGGAGAAAAGTCCCTGCGCAACACCCTGAATTCAGTTCTCCGGTTCAGTGCAAAAGCAGCTTCCTTTTCTGTTGTTGACTTCAGATCATTGATATAACCATCAGTTAATTTAGTCCCTTTCATGAAAAAGAATCTATCTTTTTTAATATTTTTCTGCAGGGTTCTCGGAACACGTTCACCATATCCTTTAGCAACCAGTCTTCCGGGGTTAATGCCTCTCATGATAAGATAATTGACAACCGAAAGCGCCCTTTTCTGTGAAAGAATGTCGTTGCTCTCTGTTGTCCCCCTTGAATCGGTGTGTGACCCCAGTTCAATCACAAGCCCGGGATTGTTTCGTAAAAGTTGAACCAGACCTTGCAGGGAATCCTGAAATTGTGGTTTTAAATCCCATTTTCCCAGATCATACAAAATATCCGGTAGCATTATGGGGCTCGACGGAATTCGTTTTAGAGAAAAATTGATCTTAAAATCTTTACTGAATTGTTTTCCAACCGTACTAAACTTTGAAGCAGTGGTAAAATAATTTTTTACGCCTACGGTTACTGTATATGCCGTATTTTTCCTGACCTGGCTTTTTTCGAAAGAATAGAACCCTTTGACGTTGGTAAGTGTACTCAACGTAAGGTTCTTTGCACTTGAAAGCAGTACATTAATATTGGGTATCCCGAAAAGGGTCTGGTCGTCCTGAACGGTTCCCGAAAGGGTAAAATCAACCGTGGGCTGAACAAAGGAATAAATATCTTCTTTTCCTCTTGAACCCTTCCGGTTTGAGCTGAAGTAGCCTTTGTTTGTACCTGCTTCAAAGACAATTCCAAAATCATCGTAAGTCGAATTGACAGGATATCTCAGGTTGACGGGTTTTCCCCAATTGCCCAATGAATCTTTTTTGCTGACAAAAATATCCAGTCCGCCCATGCCGCCGTGCCCATCAGATGAAAAATAGAGTGTGCTGTCATTCCTTAAAAAAGGAAAAACTTCATTGCCTTTGGTATTGATAACGGGCCCAAGATTAAACGGATGTCCGAAGGGCGATGCTTTGCCTTTTCGTGTGGATATCCAAAGGTCGGTTCCACCAAGGGTTCCTCTTTTGTCGGAAGAAAAAATAAGCGTGAGCTCATCATGACTTAAAGTGGGCTGTCCGACAGTCATTGTGCTATCAACTCCATGTATTTTAACCAATTGCGCTTTTCTCCAGTTCCGGCCTATACGAACCGATTTATAAATTTGGCAGCCTGCTTTTTTGTCTTCTATTTTCTTACATCGGGTAAAATAAACTGCATTATACTGATCGTTCAATGTGGCCGCCCCTTCATTGGCTTTGGTATTAATATTGCCCGATTTATCCAGCAAAACGGGTGTCGTCCATTCACCGTTGCGATCTAACTGGGCTTCAAACAGGTCTGTGAACTTCATGCCTGTCCAGTTGTCAATATCCTTGCCGGTACTTTCTTTTCGATTGGAAGTAAAAACTAGGCGATTATTATTCGCTGAAAGAAACGCGGGAGCAAAATCAGATTCCCGTGAATTTATTTTGCGAATGTCTTTCACCTTATATTTTGAAGGGTTCTCAATCCATATTTTGACAAGCTTGGTGGTTGTTTCTCCTAATTTTCCACGTGGATCGTTTGGAACCTGGTTTTCATAGATCTGATAATATTTCAACGCTTCATCAAATTTGCCGTCCATTTTTAACAGGTCAGCAAGATCCAGTATTACTTCAGGATGTTTTTTGTCATACCCATAACGGATCAGATGCTTGTAAAGAAATTCAGCGCGGGTGTAGTTCTCTGTCATTCTGTAGCATTTGGCCATGCGGTAAGCGACTAAATTTTTCTCTTCGCGGTTATTTCTGATTTTACTGTAAACCTTCTGGTATTTTTTCAGTGCATTCCAGTATTGCTGACTTTCATACAACTGGTTGGCTGTTTTCAGCCGACTCAGGTGCTGGGGATATAAAAATCCGGGGAGCAGGAGAAAAAGAAACAAAATGAAATACTTTCCTGCTTTTGACACGACCATATCATTTTCCTCCGGCATTTTCTGTTTTTGAGAATATTTTAGGACTGTTTCTTTACAGTTTTTGGGGCAGGTTTGGCGGAACTAACTTTTTTCTTGTTAACAGTTTTCGCAGTATTTTCTTTTGCTGTCGCAGATTTTGAAGTAGCTGCTTTAGGCTTTTTCGCAGATGTTTTCGGCCCATTTCCTGATGGCTTTACTTCTGTTCCAACTACCTTAGGCTTTTTTGTAGCTGTTTTTGGTTTCCTCACGGTTGTCTTTGCGTCTTTTGTAGCTGCCTGCAAACCTTTTGCCGATGTAGCCGGCTTCCTTCTGGGAGGCTTTTTTTGTACTGTTTTGTTTTCCTGTTCTTCCTGAATAATGTCTGTTTCAGCGGGATGAACTTCATCCTTCTTTACAGATGCCTTGGTCTTTCTCGTCTTTTTCTTTTCAGCCGGATGCTCTGAATCTTCTTCAGCGTCACCTTCAAGATTTATCTTTTTCTTATATTCTTTTAGTTTGTCTTCGCGTTCGATACGATTGGCTTCGCGGTTGATCTCGTTTTTCACATCTTCTGATGCCCGTTTGATCTCACCAACGAATTTTCCAAGACCTCTGGCCATCTCCGGGATTTTTCCGGGGCCGAATACCAGAAAAATTGCCAATATGATCAGCAGAACTTCTCCGGTGCCTAAATCTAAAAATAATAAAGTCACGGTGCGGTAATTTATATTTTGAACAAAAGTATAAAATTAACGGTTTTCCCGTCAAAATAGTTCATTACCCATAAACTTATCTTTGGGATTATAATCCAGTTCATCATTAGAATAGTGATCCCGGGAAAATGAAAGGAATGTGGTAAAATTTTTTAGTTTTTTTTTATTTTTTGAAATTTCTTTGCCGCATGGCTTCATAAATCAAAATGGCTGTGGTCGTGGAAACATTCAGAGAATCATTGATCCCCATCATGGGAATCTTAATGATTTCCTCAGCAAAACCCCGCCATTGCTGGCTTAGACCTTTCGACTCGGTACCCATGATCAGGGCTGATGGTTGCTTAAAATCGCACTCATGATACCATTTTTTAGTTTGAATGGCAGCTGCAAAGCCATAAATGTCCTTGCTCCTGAGCCATTTCATGGCTTCATCTGATGAACAAGAGACCACTTGCGTGGAGAAAACACAACCAATGCTGGCACGTATCACATTCGGATTGTATAAGTCTGTGGCAGGATCGCAAATAATGACAGCATCAATCTGCGCAGCATCGGCAGTCCGGATAATAGCTCCCAGGTTTCCTGGTTTCTCAACATGTTCGAGCACAACGACAAGCGGGGATTTGCTCAATTTTAATTCGTCAAGAGTTAAAAAGTGCGAATGTGCAAGAGCGATCATGCCTCCGGTGGTTTCGCGATAAGCGATCTTCGAAAAAACTTCGGTACTCACCTCAAATACCTGATTTACAATAGGAATGATATTCTTCAGTAATCCTGATGGTGCAATTTCAGGACAGAAATAAAGCGAATGCAGCTGATAGCCGCAACTAACCACATGTTTGATCTCCTTAAGACCTTCAACAACAAAAAGCTTCTGTTTCTTCCTTTCTGAAGCTTTTTGAAGTCTTACAATGTTTTTTACCCTCTGATTCTGAAGGCTGGTTATCTTTTCTGTTTGATTCATCGCAGGAGAAGTAACGATGCATTTTCATGCAAAAAACGTGAAAAAGGATTTTTACTATTGCTCTTCTTCAATGTCGCAGGCTTTTTTTCTAAGCTTTCTGTAAAATATCGCTATAATCAAAAGAATCAAAACGACTCCAGCGATAATGACGAGGATCAAATCGTAGTTTCTGATCTTCCGGCCTTGATGCTGACTTTCTTTTTTGAGCTGATTACTCTTTTCTATCAGTTCCTTGACCTTGTATTGATTTTCGATTTCAGTGGTATTTTCATGTTCAAGTTTGTTTATCAATGAATCGCGATTAGTGCTGTAAATACCATAGTATTTTGAGAAATTCTCAAAATCTCCAATGCCGGCATAACAGATAAAAAAGCCCTCATTGAGTTTTTGAGTATAATCGGTAAAGCCTATTTTCCCGGCAAGTTTTACTCCCTTTTTAAAGTCTACCAGCGCTTTTCTGAATTCCCTGGCAAGGATCAGGATGTCACCTTCATAGTAATAAACCATCACTTGTCCCGACATGTCTCCGATTTGCTCATACTGTTTTTTGCTCTCTCCGAGTAATTCAAAAGCTTTGGAAAAGTTTCCAAGTTTCCCATATAAAGCACCCAGGTTGCATTTTACAAGCGCAATGCCCGACTTGCTGTCAATATCCCTTTTAAGGTTCAATGTCTGCTCATACAGCAAAAGTGCTTTTTTATAATCTTTATAGTGCTCGTAATAAATGTCAGCCAGATTGTCGAGAACTTTTGATTGATTTATTTTATCATTTTGATTTTCATATATTTCCCGTGCTTTATTAAGGAAATCGCTGGCTTTGCCATACTCGTTAAGTTGTTCATAAATAATTGCGGCACAGTTGTAAGCACTTCCCATCCCGTCAAAATCTTTTAAATTAATAAAGATATTTAAAGCGCCTATATAATTTTCCAGGGCATGCCGGTAAGTTTTTCTGTAATAATTGATGTTCCCGATATTAATCAGTGATGTAGCTATTCCCTCAGGATTGTCCAGTTCTTTTTCTATATCCAGCGATTGCTGATAATAGTTTGCCGCTTCATCAAACTTAGACCAGCTTTCATAAATTAATCCAATGTCATTAAGACAATTCGATATTCCTTTTTTATTCTTTGACTCCTGATAAAGGGAAAGACCTTCCTTAAAATACCGTAATGCGTTTTTATAATCCCCCGAAAAATAACTGGAAACTCCTAAGTCCTTACTCGCCAGACCGGCAAGATCAGGTTCATGCAGTTTCTTTGCCTCTTCAATAGATTCTTCGCCATATTTCAAGCAGTCGTGATAGTAGATGGTACGGTAAGCTTTGGAAAGGCTTATCAACAAATTAACTCGTTGAACTCCGCGGGTATTTTGCAATTTCTTTTGAATTTCCTGAACCTGACTGCTGGTTTCAGCAATCAAAAATCCTGGTAACAGCATCGAAATGCTGAAAATTATGAGAATCCTTTTCATCTTCAGTGCAAATTTAGATTTTCTTTTGCAAAACACAAACGCTTTTATTCAAATTGCTGAGATAGTTTAAGTTTGATATTAATTTCACTATTCATATCCTTATTCCTGTAAAACGGTTCATTTTCTTATTCGAGAACCCGTTTAGAATTGTATATTTGCTTTTAAAATGATTCATTATGATAAAATCCATGACCGGCTACGGAAAGTCTGTTGCCGAATTGCCGGGTTATAATTTAACCGTTGAATTCAGAACGCTTAATAGCAAGCAACTGGATTTAAATATGCGTCTTCCGCAACAGTTCAGGTCGAAAGAACTTGATTTAAGAAGGCTTATTTCTAACGAGCTAAGTCGCGGTAAAGTTGATTTCAGCATTTCTTTTGAAGAAGGAAAACAGAACAATACTCTAAAAATCAACAAGGACCGCGTAATAGAATATTACCGTGAGCTGAAAGAAATTTCCAAAGAGTTGGGAGAAGACACTGAAAAGGGGTTCCTCCCTATGATCACACGTTTCCCGGATGTCTTCTCCACCCCTGAAACAGAACTTAACAATGGTGACTGGATTATTATAGAGAAAAAAATTCAGGAAGCTCTTGAGCATGTAAATAATTTCAGGTTGCAGGAAGGTGCCATTCTGGAAGAAGATTTCAAAATGCGCATTCAGAATATTCTCAGTTTTCTGGAACGTGTTCCGGAATATGAAGAATCGAGGATAGAAAAAATAAGAGAAAGGATGAAAGGCAGCCTTGAGCAATACTTTTCGGATGTCCGCTATGATGAAAACCGTTTGGAGCAGGAAATCATCTTTTACATTGAAAAACTGGATATTACCGAGGAAAAGATACGCCTTGGAAAACATTGTAATTATTTCACCGAAGTTCTTGATACAGAAGAAATGGTGGGCAAAAAACTGGCTTTTGTACTTCAGGAAATCGGTCGTGAAATCAACACCCTGGGCTCGAAGGCCAATGATGCCATGTTGCAAAAGCTGGTGGTACTGATGAAAGATGAACTGGAAAAATTAAAAGAACAAATGCTGAACGTGTTGTGATGAAAAGTGAAATTAAAAAAGGTAAGCTGGTTATCTTTTCTGCGCCTTCAGGATCTGGAAAAACAACATTGGTTCATTATATTATGACGCAACTGCCCAATCTCGAGTTTTCGGTTTCAGCCACAAATCGCGAAGCAAGGCCTGGCGAAAAAGACGGTGTGGATTATTATTATCTGAGTACCGACGTGTTTAAGGAAAAAGTTGCCGGTGGTGAGTTTGTGGAATGGGAAGAAGTTTATAACAACCAGTTATATGGAACGTTGAAAAGTGAAGTGGAGCGCATCAGGAACCGGGGAAATTCTGTGGTTTTTGATGTGGATGTAAAGGGCGGATTGAGTATTAAAAGGATTTACGGACAGGAAGCGCTTGCCATTTTCATCAGGCCGCCTTCCATTGCGGTTCTCAAAAGCAGGTTACACCACCGTTTAACTGAAAGCGAAGAAAGTATCAGCAAAAGAATTGCCCGCGCATCCTATGAACTGGAATTTGAGGAAAAATTTGATATCGTGCTGGTGAATGATGTGCTTGAAAAGTCAAAAAGTTGCAGCCTAGCTGTCGTAAAAGAATTTCTAAACGAAAAAGATCGATGATCTTTTTAAATTAATCCTAAGAACAAAATCTCATGAGGAAGATTGTATTGCCTAACTATAAAAAAAACATTCTTAGAGCAATTTTGAGCCTTCAGGTCGTTGAATCAAAAATGCCAAAACCTGCAAAAGATGAAGTGTTGATCAAAGTTCATGCTGCACCTTGCAATCCATCTGATATTGCGTTTATGGAAGGTGGCTACAATATTGTGAAAACCCTGCCTGCTGTTCCCGGCTTGGAAGGATCTGGAGTTGTGGTTGACGCTGGCGAAGGTGCCGAAAACCTCATTGAAGAAAAAGTTTGTTTTTTTTCACAGGGCGACCGCGACGGAACCTGGTCAGAATACATCTGCTTGAGCAAAAAAAACCTTGTCGTTCTGGATGGGCAGATGGACATGGACCAGGCTGCTTGTTTTGCCATCAATCCATTTACTGCCAGAGGATTGCTGGACATTGCCCTTTTACATAGCGTTCCATGCATCATTCAAAATGCCGCAGGAGGACAGGTTGCTGCTTTTGTAAGGCAAATGGCCGGCGAACTTAATATAAAAGTCATTGACATAGTTCGAAAAATGGAGAGCCTTGAAAGCCTGAAAAAAGCCGGCGCCGAATATGTTTTGCTGGAAAATGATCCCGATTTTGAAAAAAAATTAAGTAAATTGTCAGAGAAGATGGAAGCGCTGCTTACGTTTGATGCAGTGGGAGGGGAGCTTACCGGAAGGATATTAAACGCTATGCCTGAAGGGTCCGAAATAGTTATTTACGGTGGCTTATCCAATCAGCCGGTTTCCGGGATAGATCCACTGGGACTCATTTTTAAAGATAAAATTGTTTCGGGTTTTAACCTTGCTACATGGCGCGAAATGCTTGATGATGAATATTTTGATGAAATATCGAAAGAAATGCAGGCTCGGTTCATTGACGGGACGTACAAAACTCGCATCCAAAGCACGACTGATTTTGATCACATTACGACCGGATTAACAAATTATCTCCGTCAAATGAGCGCCGGAAAGATTTTAATTTCACCCAAATAGAAAAGGACGAAAGGAGTTGGAAAAAAGAGCTAAAAATATAACGATTATTGCTGCAGTCGCGGAAAATGGTGTCATTGGTAACGACAATGATCTTTTATGGCATATATCCAGCGATTTAAAGCGGTTTAAAAAACTTACAAGTGGGCATACAGTGGTCATGGGAAGTAAAACTTTTCAATCACTTCCTGTTCGCCCATTGCCTTTACGTACAAATATCGTAATCACCAGAAACAGGAATTTGGAAGCAGAATCCTGCATTTTAGCTTATTCCATTGAAGATGCGATTGAGAAAATGGATACCGAAGGTGAAAATTTTATTATTGGTGGCGGGAATATATATGCACAGTTTCTGCCCCTGGCACAAAAATTATTTATCACCCGGATTCATAAGTTTTTTAATGGGGACACATCTTTTCCGGAGGTTTCTGCTGACGAATGGGAACTTGTTGAAAGTCTGCGGGTTGATGATGACCCGCAAAGTGACTTCAGCTATTCTTTCGAAACTTATCTGAGAGAGTAAATCAGTTTTTGCTGAGAAGTTTCCTGATCTCTTTTTTCATTGCCAAAAATTCATTCCTGTCATACAGACGGGTAAGAAAAGCAATTTTTCCATGCTGGTCGATGACGATATTTCGCGTAACGCCGGCATTTTTCACAGCAAAGTCATAGAACTCAGCCCCGGTGGGATCTACGGCCATCGGGTAAGTGATTTTCATCTCCTTTTTAAAAGCGACTGCTGTATCTTTAGGTTGTTGAAAATCAACAGCTATCAGTAGGAAATTTTTATTTTTATTAGCTTCCCAAATTTCTTTTTCAAGGTGTGGCATTTCTCTCCGGCACACTGAGCACCAGCTTGCTGTAAACTGCAATACGACAACTTTACCTCTCAATTGGTTAATAGTAGTTGTTGTTCCGTTGGTAAGATGCAATGTAATGTTAGGCGCTTTATCACCTACTTTTACATGATATCCACGGTTGACTTCATTTTGCGAAAAAGCAACAAGGCTGAAAAAAAGAAATAGGAGTGTAAAGCTTTTGAATTTCATAACAACATATTTTAAATATGAACGTAATTTATATATAACAGCCACCAAATGTAAATATTTTTCTTTTTTAACGAGGAAAACAAATTCTGTACGGTGTTATATCACTTTATTTTGCTAAATTTGTATAGATGTTGAATCTTCGTTAGAAAGTATTTTATGTGAGTTTAACTTTCAACCAACTTCCTGTAACTTGAAAAATTCTTCAGAATTTGTGAAAGGAGCCATATTGGTTCTTCTGCTGACCATGGTAGGTACTGCCGGGTTTATGTATTTCGAAAAATTTTCTTTTCTTGATGCTCTTTTCATGACGGTCATCAGCATGTCAACTGTTGGCTATGGAACAATACACCCCTTATCACCGTGGGGCAAGATATTCAGTATGATATTTATTCTGGTGAGCCTTGGGGTAGTTGGTTATTTCATTTCACAGATCACTCAAAACTTTCTCAAACGCGAGTTTGGCTCTTTCCTGGGGCAGTATAATAGAAATTTAAAGCGTAAAAAAATGAAAAACCATGTCATTGTCTGTGGCTATGGCCGGAATGGTAATCAGGTTGTGAAGGAACTGATTGCTTACAAGGAAAAGATAGTGGTCATTGATAGCAATCATGATCTGATTGTCAACCGGAACTTAGAACGCACCGATTTTATTGAAGGGGATGCAACAGTGGACGATGTGCTGATCAAGGCTGGCGTACAAAAAGCTGCTGCACTTATTACAGCCCTTCCGGACGATGCAGAAAATCTCTATGTTGTATTGAGTGCCAGGGCTTTAAATCCTGACCTGAAAATCATCAGCCGGGCATCAAATGAAGGTGCTGAAAAGAAACTGCGCATGGCTGGTGTCAACAATGTGGTTACGCCCGAAAGGGTAGGAGGTGCCCACATGGCGACATTAGTCGCCCAGCCCGATGTCGTAGAATTCCTTGACTGTCTCAATCGGCGCGGAAATTCTCCCGTCCAGCTGATGGAAATTTCCTGTGATAACTTACCTGACGATCTTATCAATAGACCCATTAAGGAAATAGGGTACAGGAAGATCACCGGTGCCAATATCGTGGGATTTAAAACAGCATCAGGAGAATACATTGTTAATCCTTCACCAGATACACAATTGTATTCCAATTCCAAGCTTTTTGTTTTAGGGACGTCTGATCAGATTGCAGAACTTACCAAGTTTGTGGGGGGAACAGTGCTTTCGTAGGAAAAATTCTCAGGTTAAGTTTATCATTAAATATTAGTCCTTTCTTTTACTTTTGCCACACAATTCTATCCAAGTCAAAATTCAATTATGCTACAACATTATTTCCTTTTTGTATTTGGTTTTGTTGCTCTGATTGCCGGAGCTCAGGCATTGGTCAGTGGCGCATCAAGTATTGGAACGCGTTTGAAAGTCTCGCAAATGATCATGGGGCTTACTGTTGTAGCTTTGGGAACTTCCCTTCCGGAATTGATGGTCAATATATTCGCCAGTGCACATGGAAACAGTGCCCTTGCACTTGGAAATATTTTGGGTAGCAACATCACCAATACGCTTTTGGTAATCGGAGTGTCCGCAATCATTGTCCCTGTTACGATGAGTAAAACTACCTTCTTCAGGGATATTCCTTACAGTTTGTTCGTTGTTGCTGTTTTGTTTGTTCTGGCCAACGATCAAATCTTTGGCAGACCCGACAGTATCAGCCGGTTCGATGGTTTGATTTTATTGATTTTATTAG
>CAZPPK010000086.1:0-12636 GCA_964588415.1 uncultured Lentimicrobiaceae bacterium | reverse complement strand
AGGGATTAACGATTTAGGATTGGGAAGCCGGGAGACCGAAGCCAGAGGACCGAAAGATGTCTGTCCCTGAAATCAAAATTCGTGAGCCGGAAATGGAATCCCGGGGTCAACCTCCGCAAGCATCTGCCGGATAACCGCAAGGGAAATATTGTCGAAGGTATTTCTTTCTGTTGATTCATCTGATAGCACCATATTTCCCGATACTTCAAAACTGGCCAAAGCACTGGTTTTCCCTTTTCCTGCCAAGAGTTTCCGGTTTCTCGGAAATAGAAATAAACGATAGCCTATTTTGTTTTTTACGGCGACCAGATTTTCGGTATTTTGCTCCGGATCTTCTGTGTGCCACCATTTAATAAACAGATCGGCGTGTTGCGATATTTCTTCTTTAGAAGAACTTTCAAAGAGAAGTATGCTTGTGTAATAGAATGGTTGTGAGATTTTTATCTTCCCATTATTTTTTAATACCCTTTTGGGAGAGATACTAATTTTTTCAATAGGAAAATAATCTGTTGTTGCTTGCATGTGCTCATGTTGTTCAATAGAAGCCCCGGCAAGACCGTTATAAATTACGCGAAAGCACGCTTCTGTTTTATCCAGAAAATCAAACATTAAATCTATAATCTTCTTACGATAGTGTTGCGGCTGATGTTCCTTGTTGAACAAAGTAAAATGATGGTTTCCCAACCTTGCAAAATTTGCTCCGGCATAAAATGTTTCGTCCAGTAATGAAATGGGGAAAATAATCTCTGCCGGGTTTTGCAGCCGGATGTTTTCTGCGCATAAATAGCAGGCATTCCCCAGTTCATCAACGTGTACTAATTGTTTTTTATCCTTAACCAGAATGATGATCCCCCTTCCAATCAGCAAGGCATGATTTTTTCTTAATTCTCTTTCGGGATTCCATTGTACCTGGAAACGAATGCCCGTTTGGTGATCTTCAATAAGGATTTTTTCTTCCGGTTTGCCATTTTTGGCTTGAAGGATAAAACCACTTGATTCCTGTTGATTATACAACAACAGCATGGTGGCACAGGTTCCATAGCTCGAATCTATGAAACTGAGTAGCTCATGGATTTTGTATTTTTCATCAGAACGGAGTGTTCCCAGTTGTTCATACAATTGGAACAGCGTTGTGTCGTTGCCGAAATGCTTTATGATGAATTCTTCAGGTTCAGCCATCATCGGGAATTTAAGTAATCCAGGATCAATTTTTGGGCATTTAGAGTGGGAATCGTTTCCGACTCCTGGCCGGTGCTCTCTTGAAGTCCTTGAATCAGATGGAGATAGGCTTCGGCTGTTTTCTCCCAAGTATATTTTTCTTTCACCAGACTGATGATTTTTTCGGCGTAAGCCTGATGATTTTCAAGGGCTTTGATAAGTCCGCCTGCAGTATCTTTCGGATCTGCCGGATCAACAAGAATTCCGACATCGTCTTTAAAGATTTCACCGGGGCCTCCATTTTTTGTAGTTACAGGAACTAGTCCGCAGGCACCGGCTTCGATGGGAGCCAGCCCGAAAGGTTCATAAAAAGCAGTCAATAGAAACACAGATTTTCGTTTTGCAAAATACTTATAAGCCCCGGCAAGTTCTTTTTGTGACCGCAAATCCAGAAAAAAAACCTGTTCACGAAGATGATGGACATCGATTTCATGCAAAATGGTTTTTAATATCTTTTGTTCTTTTTCCGGCAAAGAATCAACTTCTTCATAAGGGTTTTTTATGCCGCGAATAAAAATGGCCAGTCGTGCTTTTTGCTGCAATTCTTTATTCCCAGCATAAGCTTTCACAGCCGTGATGTGATTTTTTTTGTCTTCAAGGCGGCTGGACAAAATAATAACTGGTTGATCCGAAACCCCTGTTTCCCGCTCAATTCTGGCAAAAAGTTTCCTGTCAGTTTCATCATCCATTTGATTGAAAAGACGCATATTAACGCCTGGGGGGATCACTGTAAATTTTTCATCTTTAACAACATCGCGGTATAACGGGTGGCCATATTGCTCATCTTTTTCCAGACAGGTCGAAGTAATTATGGCGCCGGCTTTCTGCATACTGAGGCGTTCCGCATGAATGCGTTGGCTGAAATGATACCAGGTATCTATTTTTTCAAAATTCGGATCGGCATCAAAAAGCTTATCCAGTTTTTGTGCTCCGAGCGAATGTGCTGTAAGAGTGAAAGGAATTCCTGTTTTTTGCTTCAGTAACACTGCTGTGTAACCGCCGTCACCATAATGAGCAGTAGCAAAATCGGGAAGTTGATCTCCATAAAAGCTGACGATGTTTTCAACCCATTCCTGAAGATGTTCCCACAGCAGTTCTTTTCTTAAAAAGGAAGTCCCTCCACAGGAAATTCTAACAATACGAAGCCTTTGCGAAACATTTTCATAATAGCCAACGGGTTCTGCAAAATCATTACTCCATTCAGGATCTTGGAACCGGCGGGTTACAATATCGACTTTTAAATCAGGATATTGATTTACCAGGGCAACACAAACTTCTTTGACATAGATCAACTGGCCGCCAAAGTCGGCGTGTTCAGTAAGATGAGAATCGTTTTTATCAAAATTTCCCTGAGGGTTTAAGAAAATAAGATGCATGGATCGGTTATTTTACAAAATGAACATCAAAAATTTTATCTATAATAATATCAGCTTTGTCTTTATGCCGGCTGATGATGTGGTGTTCTATTTCCAATACTTTTTCGGTGAACGGGTCTATCACATCCCTTGCCCTGTTCATGCGATCGTTATGGGTATCAAAAAAATTACGATCAATGAAAATGCGTTTGTCGACATTTTTCAGCAAAGATGTGTAGGTACCTTCGGCAATGCAAACATTTACACCTGTCATATCGAAAGTTTCTGTGGTGATTTTGTTTTCTCCATAGATAACCAGTGGTTTTTCGATGTATTGGGCGCCTTCTTTTGCTGCCAGAAGGTGATTGTCGATGAGTGCCATATCCACTTCATTGGTGCCAACCCATTGCAATTCCTTTCTCCGTTTTTGATCGTTGGTAAAAGGGGGCAGAAAGAAATAATCGTCCTGCTGGAAAATTTTCACCGAAAATCCCTCCTTTTCCAATTGCTCGGCAATAGCGGCAGCCGAAATGGATTTTCCGGCACCCGATTCCCCTGCAACAGAAAAAGTATATGTTATTTTGTTATTTTTTATTTCGTTGATGAGCGGTGCCACAATTTTCTTTGCAGTGCTCCGGTACTCATCATTCAAATTAATAATATCTCCTTTCATAAATCTGAGATTCTCTTTTCAAACTAAAAAAATATTTTGTGTTGCCTTTTCGGCAAATATTACACCAGCCGCAGACCACAATTGATACTTTGATCCCCCGGGTTCCCGGCTAAATGCATCTATGTATTCATAAAATCCAAACTGTTGCTCCGGCAAAGTAACGGCTTGATACAGAGCTTCTTTCTGTTTGCCGGCCATGGCCTGTTGGCCTGAACGGTACAATCCTGCAATTAACAGTCCGTTGAATACCGGCCAAACTCCACCGTTTTGGTAAGCTCCCGGCCGATTCCTGAATTCGTATCTCCAATTGTTTTGCAGTGAAACCCATTGGGTATCTTTTTCTCTGATAACCGGCCAAAATGATGGGAGTAGGGAGCCGACCGTTTCTGATAGGATTTGGTTCATACTGTTAACAATTTCCTTTTGTTGATAAGAGGAATTTATTGCTAGTAAAAATGACAATGCCTGGGCAAAACAGTCAAAAAATGAATAATATCCAGCAGGCCGGAATCCGGGAAGCCAATAATGAACTTCTCTTTTTATTTGTCGTTCAAAAGCTGTTTTATGATAGGCTGCTTGGCGGTTGGATTCGGCAGGCCAGTAATTTATCTTTATAATTTCTTTTAATTTTTTTGCTTTGGTCAGGTAGTCTTCATGAATTATTACTGCCTCATTCAAGGCCCAATAGTACAGCAGCTGTTCTGAAAGATTATATCCTTCCAGGATGAATTCATCGGCCCAGTTTCCACCTTGAGGTATGTATAACAAGCCACGGTCATTAAATTCCCAGGACAACAATAGATGAAAAGCTTTCTCAACTGAGGATTGCATTTCCTTTATAAAATCCTGATCACCGGTTTTCCGGTAATAGATTAATACCCCAATAACAAACCAAAGGACCGTGTCCACTTTCCCCGTAAGGGTGCCAAAACTCACGGCAGTAATGTTACCCTTTGTATCTAAAGATAAATTGGATGGGATCATGCCGTTGGTATGTTGGTGTTGCTTTAATGACATCAAGGTGTTTTTCATCCCTTCAATCAATTCTCTGTCATCGGTGAGCAAAGCACTTAAGCCGGTAATAATACTATCGCGTGCCCACAGGCGGTTGTAATTTGCCAGATTGTCCAGTGATGCGATATACCCCTGTTTTAACAACCCGTTTTTCAGCAAATCGATAGCCCTGGAATATATTTCTGCTGCTCTGTCCATTTGATCCGCTATTTGAAAAGATACACCAAAATAAAAGTTGCCACCAAAGCGCCGATTGCCTGATATCGGTAGTTCTTATACCAGGGAGTTCCAGCCAGCTCCTGACTTTCCTCTTTAAAGAATTTGATAGACCATGTAAACTTGGACACGACTTCTTCCGATGGTGGGGCTGTGAACATAGAAACGGGAATAATAACAACTATTGTTCCCAACAACAACAGAGGTGCTACAAGTAAAAATTGAATGTGTCCCAGCCAGGGAAATATATCGGGATTCACATAACGCACTACGACGGTAAACAGCGTTAACACCAATCCCCCCATCAAGCCATAAAATGCACCGGAAGCACTAGTTCTTTTCCAGAAAAGCCCCAACAAAAAGACGGCCACAATCGGTGGGGCAATGAGTGCCAATACCTGTTGCAGGTATTTGAATAAAGAAGGAAATCCTGCAATCATTGGTGCCCATGCGGCAGAAATTACCACAAAGATCCCTGTAAATACCTGACCGATTCTTACCAGTTGTTTTGGTGTTAATCCCGGTTTCAGGTTATTGACAAAGTCCATGGTCATCAACGTACTTGCAGAATTTAACGTCGCGCTGATACTGGAAGAAATGGCTGCAATTAAACCGGCCAGCACAATCCCCAATATTCCCACAGGAAGTAGATGGAAAAGCATGGTCGGATAGATCATATCCGGGTCTGAGAGGTGTGGATAGAGCAGGCGTCCGATAATTCCCGGGAATACTACGATGAAAAGACCGGGTAGCTTTAATACACCTGCAAACAGCGCACCCCAACGCCCGTGATCTGTGTTTTTTGCACTTAACACGCGCTGGACCATAAATTGATTGGTGCCCCAAAAATAGAAGCCAAGCAAAGGAACACCCACAACAAGCCCCAGCCAAGGCATCGACGTATCACTCATAGGCCTGATCAGGCTCAGCATGGATTTGGGCGTTTCGGCAAAGATCCGGGCGACATTAAAATCGATTTTTTTTAGCGCAAAAAATGTCAAAAACACAGCACCCAGCATGAGTAAAACACCTTGTACGGCTTCTGTGTACATCACTGCAGAAAGGCCTCCTGTTACGGTGTAAGCAGCAGTAATTACCGCCAGAATAGCAATAATTTGCCACATCTCCATTGACGGGAAGATCATCTTTACGATCAAGGCCCCTGAAAAAAGGATTCCCGCAGTGTCGATGATAATATTTCCTACAAGCGTGATAAATGAAAAATAGTACCGTGAACGAATATCAAAACGCCGTTGTAGAAACTCCGGCATGGTATATACCTTACTCCTTAGATAAAACGGGAGAAAGAAAATGGCGAAAAAGACAAGTACAACCAAGGCAACCCATTCATAATTGAATACGGAAATACCTGTGCTGTATGCATCTCCGGCCAATCCAACCAGTGCCGGACTGCCCATGTTGGCAGCATACAACGTAATCCCCACGATGGGCCAGGTCATATTGCGTCCGGCAAGGAAATAACCCTCGTGGGTTTTGTCTTTCGTTTTCCTTTTGCTGTAAAGTAATCCCCAAACAGTAATTCCCACGATATAGATCAATATGATGGTTATATCAATGGGGCTGATACTAATATTCTTCATTCACTTATTTTTTATTTATCCGAAATGGAATTAGATCATTTCTTAGCTGCGTTTTGAAGATATGGAGCTCTGCCCTTTAAATCTTAAACCCTTTCTATAGAGAAGCCCGGTGAGGGGCTTCTCCATGGAAAGAATCAACACGTTATTTACTTCCTTTCGCTTTTTCACATAATATTAATACGATTCAAAATTTGTTAACAAAGTTAACGGGTTGTGAAATAAGCGTTAAAAACGAGAAAAAGAACAGCTTTTCCTACCTAAAAACTATACCTGAAGGACAATACTGCTGAACGGCCCAGAATAGAACGTGCATAAAAATACTGGCTGTTTACGCTGGTAAGTCCTGAGCGGGGGTTGCCTTCAGTAAGGCCAATGGCATTAAACAGATTGCTTCCTGCCGCAGAAATGGTAATATGACGGCTTACGGAATAACCTAAGAATGCATTGATTTGTGAGAACTGAGGCAAGACCTGTTGATTTTGAGGATTGGTAAATCTTTTGCCAAAATATTGCCATGCGACGCTTGCGGTAAGTTTTCCAAAGTTATAAGTAGGCCTGAAGGTGAAATATAATTTCGGCAGCCTTTGAATATAATGTCCATTGAAATCATATAATACTCCACTGGCATCGTGATACACCCAATTGTTATATTTGGCATCCTGATAAGTTCCTGTAAGGGAAAGGTTTAGATTTCCTAATTGGGCAGCAGCTTCCAGTTCAAGGCCTGCAGCAGATGTGTTGTAATATTGCTGAATGGCAGTTAATGTTCCGCTGACATTTACGAAGTCAGTGAAATCGATATGATTGAAGTAGCTATAGAATGCTGTTGCAAACAGAGCCAGTTTTGATGAATTGTATTTCAAGCCCAGTTCGTACTGATTAATACTTTCGACCTTTGCGCTGGATGGAAAACCGTTGGCAGTTGATTCAGTGGCCCCGAAAGCATAAGTACGGTCGGCAGGTGCGCGGTGCCCATTGCTGGCCCTGGCAAAAATGGCCGTATTTTTATTGAATTCGTAATTAAAGCCCAAAGACCAGGACAAGACGCTATAATTATAATGGAAAGGAATATAGGTGCCCGTACCATATTGTACATTTGTTTCAGCCGGGGAAATAATACCATCTCCGTTAACATCATAAGTATAGGATCCAACCTTTTCAGTACGTCCGTATGTTCTTCCCATATCCCACCGGATACCGGCATTAATAGTCAGTTTTCCAAGGTCTATCTCATCGAAAAGATAAGGCGCATTGATCATAGTCAGTGCAAAATAGTCAGTGTAAAGGCTACCATATTGTGAATAACCGTCAGTAGTCAACGATTGACTTGTCGCATCATTGATCAGATTCAACTTTCTGGTATTGTTCCCGGAAATATCAACCAGCATATTGTGCCACCACCAGTTGGCAGAAACCTGATTGGTAGAGAAATACCATCCACCGGTCAGGGTGTTGTTTGTCATTTTCTTAGTGATTTTGAAATCATTGCCGAATTCCTGTAAAGGCAGACTTACTGCCCACCAGCCATAGGTTGCGACCAATCCGTTCCCGTTCAGAGAATTCATGTTTGTAATGGGTTGCCCTGCCTGATAACCATCGGCAAAGGCATAGTGGTAACTGGTAAGCCCCCTACTGGCGGCATAACCGCTGGCGCTTATTGGATTGTCAATACCGAAGATTGAATTAAACTGAATATGGATGTATGATTTCTCAAAATTATCTTTTAGGCTCCAGTTGTTTCCCAGGTCAAAATATCCTTCACCTCCAAAGGAGAAAATCTGGGGATGCATTCCGTCGGCGAGATTTTCATTTACCGAATTACCTGTAGGGGTCATTGCGTGAAGCTGCATCAAATCCAAACTTTTCATGGTCCCGAAATTAGCATTAAACCCTGGAATACTGGAAGCAGGATCTCCTTCCATAGGGAAAGGAAGATAAGCAATTGTTTTGTCGTTCAATATCTTGGTCCGGAATCTGACATAACCTTTTTTAAATAAATAAGTCATGTTTGCTTTAATCTGACCTCCATCGTTGGCAAGATACCCGGGGGAACGGATACCGTCGTCTGCACGGTAGAAACCACCTATGTTATAACGAAGGTGCTTTGAAATAGGTCCGCCGATATCAAAATCGGTTCGGGCATGTAAATAGGTCAATCCGACAGTCTGAACAAAGACACCCTTTGTGGTTGGCCCACCGGTTTTAGATATTAAATTGATAATACCACCAGGAGCGTTGCTGGTAAGAATAGAAGCTGAGCCACCTCTTACTGCTTCCATGCGCGACATGGTCTGGTCGACGCGTACCATAATGTCGGTGTTGCCAAACATCAGGTCACCATATTCAAACACTGGCATTCCGTCTTCCTGAAACTGTACGTAACGCAATCCACCGGAACTTGGAAGCCCCCGTGCGAATACATTGGCATTTCCTTTACCTCCTGAACTTTCAACATAAAATCCCGGAATGGATTTTAACAGATCGGCAGCACTTATTGGTGCAATTTCAGAGATTGTTTTTGAAGAAAGGGTAGTGATAGCCACGCTGGATGCCAGCTTGGTTTTTTCGTTTTGCACCCCGGTCACCACTACCTGGTCAAGCGACAGAAGGTCTTCTTTCAAAACAAAAATTTTGGTTATGGTTTCACCGTTCTTAATGTTAAACTGATAAGTTATCGGTTTAAATCCGGTAAAAGAAACCTGTAGTACATTTTTTCCGGCAGTAACCTGAAGCTCATAGTTTCCGTTGGGGCCGGAAGTTGTACCCGTAGTTGTTCCTTTAAGTAAGACGTTGGCACCCGGAACGGTTTTCCCATTTTGCAGGGTCAGTGTTCCTTTTATTGTACCCTGTGCCATCAGCCCCGACGTTACAGCTAGGGCTAACATTACCATAAAGACATGTACAAATTTTTTCATTTCTCCTTAAGTTTTAATGGTTAAAATAATAAATAAACACCTACTCACCTTCAGTTTCAAAAATCGGGAAACACTTTTTTCCGGAAATTCAGGACGTGTCAGTGTTAGATTCATGTTGTTTTTATTTCCATAATTATTCATGAATAAAAGCCAATGGCTGAATAAAGATATGTTATTAATTACCTGAAACACAAGGAACTTATTGAGTGTTTTTAACGCACACGTGAACACACACCTGAATTGTTGATAATTTATGGCAAATTGTTGATAACTTTTAGATGAGCAACTGTTATTGGGAAAATTTCATCAAAACTCTCATATATTCTTTATCTTAGCCCGCATATAATCCTTTAAAAATGATCCAGAAAAGAAGAAGACGGGTTACTTTAAAAGACATTGCAGGCCAGTTAGGCGTATCTCATACTACCGTTTCAAGAGCGTTGCGAAATCATCCTGATATTAGCCCCGAACGAAAGAAGCAGATCAGAAAACTTGCCCAAAAGATGCATTATAATCCTAACGCATTTGCGCTGAGCTTACGCAATTCGTATAGTAAGATCATCGGGCTTATCATTCCTGAAATAACACTATATGCTTTCCCTTCTATGATCAGAGGTGTTTCAGAGTTTTGTTACAATGCTGGTTACAATGTTTTGATTTTGTCTTCCAATGAGTCGTTTAAACGGGAGGTTCAAAACACGGAACTTATGCTTTCCAGCCAGGTTGACGGTTTGCTGGTAGCAGTATCCAAGGAAACCAGTAGTTATAAGCATTTTGAGCAGCTTGAAAAAGAAGGAATTCCCATTGTCTTTTTTGACAGGGTCCTAAAAAAATACGGAAAATCAAAAGTGATCATAGATGACCTGAGGGCAGCTTACACGGCTACAGAACATCTTCTTGAAACCGGCAGAAAAAAGCTAGCATATTTTGGCGGGAATGCATCGTTGTCCATTACACAACAACGCCTGGCAGGATTCAGAAAAGCTTTAAGCGAGCAGAACCTGAAGGAACATGCAGTGGTCTTTGCCGACGACTCTCATGAGGCCAGAATTAGAGCAACAGAAATCTTTAGTAAGAAAAACCATCCTGACGGGATAATGAGCATCAGTGACGAAGTCCTTACCGGGATCATTCCTGCCCTGCAGGAACTAAATATCAAAATTCCACAGCAGGTAGGAGTCATCAGTTTCAGCGACGGACCCATTTCGCTTATGTATAAACCTACCATTTCCATCATTCATCATTCGCTGGCACGTGTAGGACAAGTTGCAGTAGATCTGTTGATTCAGCGGGTTGAACACCCTGAAGACACGCATCAACAGATACATGTTATTGATACTGAGTTGATTGCCAGGGCAAGTACGGAAATTAAATCTTAAATCCTGAACCAACTTTTGTTAGAGTGCTATCTTAGCAAGAAAATAAATCAAAAATATGTATTTAGATAAGAAAGGTTAACCGATTGGTGCTTATTTTTTCCCGTCGTAGGCCCATTTTAAATAAACGGCGCCCCAGGTAAATCCGCCGCCGAAGGCTGCTAAAACCACGTTATCACCTTTTTTCAGTTGATCTTCCCATTCATAAAGACAGAGAGGAATTGTACCGTTGGTGGTATTTCCATACTTCTGAATGTTGATCATAACCTTTTCTTTTCCCAGCCCCATCCGTTTTGCAGTGGCTTCGATGATGCGTAAATTGGCCTGGTGAGGTACCAGCCAGGCTACGTCTTCCGATGCCATGTTGTTTCGCTCCATGATCTCTGCTGCAACGTCTGCCATGCGTGTTACAGCAAACTTAAACACAGGCTGGCCTTCCTGATAAATAAAATGCTCGCGGGCATCTACGGTGGCATGAGATGCTGGTTTCAAAGAACCACCTGCTTTTTGGTGCAAATGAACCCAACCAGCGCCATCGGTATAAAATCTGTGATCCATAATGCCGACATCTTCTGAAGTTGAAGGTTCCACCAGCACAGCGCCTGCACCATCTCCAAAAATAACACAAGTTGCACGGTCGGTATAATCGGTGATGGATGACATTTTATCGCCCCCTACAACAACAACTTTTTTATATTCGCCTGATTCTACATATTTTGATGCTGTGATGAGCGCATAAATAAAAGAGGAGCAGGCAGCATTCATATCGAAACTAAATGCATTTTTAATACCTAATTTATGACTGATGAGATTGGCGGTAGCCGGAAATTGCATGTCGGGCGTAACCGTGGCACAAATCAACATGTCGATTTCATCAGGAGTGGTCCCGGTTTTTTTCAACAGCCCTTTCACAGCTTCAACACCCATATCGGAAGTTCCTTTTCCTCCTTCCTTTAAAATATGTCTTTCTTTGATTCCCGTTCTTGTCGTAATCCACTCTTCAGTGGTGTCAACCATTTTTTCGAGATCATTGTTGGTGAGCACGTCTTCGGGTACCCAAGCATGTATTCCGGTAATGGCTGCTCTGATTTTGGTCATGATGAACTTTTCTTATTTATGAAAGCAACAAAAATAGCATTTAAAAAAACGATCCTTTTCCATTTGCTTTCCGGAGGAAATTTCCGGAAAATCTTACCCTTACAACGATTCACAAAACTTACAATGCCGATAAGTTTTGTCTATTTATTTTTCGATTCAAGCATAGCTAAAAAGAAAAGCCTTTGTCTTTTTATCAAACAAAGGCTATAGAAATTTTTGGTCGCTTAAACCGGGTTAAATTCCCTTTTATTCAGCAAATAAGGATTTAAGCCTCGGCACCTTGAGCAACCAGTTTCCCTTTGTAGTAAAGATCACCATCTACATAATAAGCCCGGTGATAAACGTGCACGGTGCCTGTGGTGGGGCAGGTGGTCAATACAGGAGCATGTGCTTTTATATGCGTTCTCCTTTTATCTCTTCTAGTTTTTGAAATTTTTCTTTTTGGATGTGCCATTTTCCTTATGTTTTTATGTTTGTTTTATTTTTTATTCATTTTTAATAAAGCATCCCATCTCGGATCGGTTTCCGGTTTGGAAAGTTCATTGAGCTTCTGTAACATTTCTGGTTTACAGGGACTGTTCCCCGATTCATCATCCGGATGAACATGTTTCAACGGGAGCATTAGTTGAATGTATTCGTAGATGTACTGACTTAGATCGAAATGATGTTCCGTGAAAGGAATTTCTATCAATTCATCAGAAATCTCCTGAAATTCTTCACCAGATTTAACAATCAAACGAAAGGCCCCTTCCACAGGCTGATCATACTCCTCCAAACATCGGTCGCATGTTAATTTTATGCTTCCGCTGAAATGAAAAAGAAACGACAACAAATTGGATTCTTTTTCAAGGTCCAAGGATAAATCAACCTTTCCATCCAGAATATTCAGAGGTTCAAAACTCTCAAAGAACGAATCACCTATCACAAAGTTGTAGTGATGATCACCGATACTTAACCCTTTGATCGGGATAATAAGCTCACTATTCTTATTCACCTTGTGTAAATTGGGCGGCAAAATTATTGATAATAATCTGTTTAAACAAATTTTTTAGCAGTTTAGCTTTTAAAAACTTTACGCTTTTTAATTTGTCTTATAAAGCACTTAATGCTCCTCGAATTTTAGAAAGCCTGTTTGCCGGAAGTATAGTCGTTTATTGGTCTCAAAATTAG
>CAZPPK010000085.1:0-12650 GCA_964588415.1 uncultured Lentimicrobiaceae bacterium | reverse complement strand
TAATTGTCTGTATTTATTGACTGTAAAGATATGTATTTATCTACTGACCTCAATACCTTTATTTTAATTTACGGTTTTATTTTATTCATTTCGGTTATCATTCTAATACCACACAACGTGCAGGGCTATTTCATCCAATCAGTTATAGGTTTAACAAAATCTGGCATATCAATATCTTTTTCCATTGCCATTAGTCTTGCTCTTTGTGTTTTGTTCCGTCCGTAAATATTGCAATACTTTTGATACTGTTCTTCACTATAAAATCTTCTTAATTCATCTTCATAATTTTTATTGAAAGAAAATACAGCCACTCCTTTTTCAATATAGGAATTAATAAGTTCATTATATTCTTCTTCTCTCTTTCCTGAAAAGTCGGAACTATCTGTATCATATACTACACCAACTTGTATAAATGAACTACCCCCGCCGCAGAGTAGCGGGGTATCAAAAGGAGATTATTAATCGCCCCAAGGGGCGGGGAATTAATCCCTTGTCCGCCTCAGGCGGATTAAATCTGACAGCAAGGAAAAAAAGAGATTACTTTGTCGCACTGCCCTCAACCTGCCCAAGGCTCCGCGCAATGACGAAAGCTTTTCATTGACCCAGCCTGCTGGTTTATATCTGCAAATCCTAATGCGCAAACATTCCTGAAAATCTGTTCTCAAGATTTATTTCAAGATGAAAATTCAACTTTAAGGCATCAGTTTTATTAGTAAATTTGCCGCCTATGGAGAACATCAGAAATTTTTGCATCATTGCCCATATCGACCACGGTAAAAGCACGTTAGCAGATCGCCTTTTGGAATACACCGGAACTGTTTCAGAGCGTGACGCACAGGCCCAGGTGCTTGATGATATGGATTTGGAACGGGAACGTGGCATCACCATTAAGAGTCATGCCATCCAGATGAATTACCAGTCGGAAGGAAAAAAATATATCCTGAACCTGATCGACACTCCCGGCCACGTTGATTTCTCCTACGAAGTTTCTCGCTCTATTGCAGCCTGTGAAGGAGCACTTTTGATAGTGGATGCCACCCAGGGAATACAAGCACAAACGATCTCCAATCTTTATCTTGCCATAGAACACGATCTGGAGATCATCCCGGTTCTGAACAAAATGGATTTAGATAATGCCATGCCCGAAGAGGTAAAAGACCAGATTGTGGATATGATCGGTTGTGATTATGAAGATATTATTGAAGCCAGCGGCAAAACAGGTTATGGGGTAGCTAAAATTCTGGAAGCTGTGATCCATAAAGTGCCACACCCAAAAGGAAATCCGGAAGAACCTTTACAGGCGTTAATTTTCGATTCCGTTTTTAATCCCTTCCGGGGAATTATTGCCTACTTTAGAATATTTAACGGCGAAATTAGAAAAGGTGAACTCGTAAAATTCGTAAACACGGGAAAAGAATACAACGCAGATGAAATTGGTGTACTTAAACTGAAACCGGAACCCCGGGAAAAAATGAGCTCAGGCGAAGTGGGCTATATCATTTCAGGGGTGAAAGTTTCAAAGGAAGTAAAAGTGGGCGACACCATAACCCATGTAAAAGATCCTTGTAAACAAGCCATTTCCGGATTTGAGAATGTCAAGCCCATGGTATTTGCCGGAATTTATCCCATCGATGCCGATGAATATGAAGAGCTTCGCACCGCCATCGAAAAGCTCCAACTTAATGATGCATCGCTAACTTTTGAGCCGGAATCTTCTTTGGCACTGGGTTTTGGTTTCCGTTGCGGGTTTTTGGGATTACTGCACATGGAGATCATCCAGGAGCGACTGGACCGTGAATTTGACATGAGTGTGATCACCACCATGCCTAACGTTTCCTACCGGGCCATCACCACGAAAAAAGAAATTATTGAAGTCCATAATCCTTCCGGCTTGCCAGAACAAAAATATATCGATTACATCGAAGAACCGTTTATTAAGGCGCAGATCATTACCCGGACAGAATACATCGGCCCCATCATAAAACTTTGCCTTGACAAAAGAGGCGAACTGAAAAATCAGGTTTATCTATCAACAGACAGAATTGAAATTACCGTTGATATGCCGCTGGGCGAGATTGTCTTTGATTTTTACGATAAACTGAAAAGTATCTCAAAAGGGTATGCTTCCTTCGATTATCATATTTCTGAATATCGTCCCGCCAAACTGGTAAAGCTTGATATTCTTTTGAACAGTGAGCCTGTTGATGCGCTCTCTGCACTGATCCACCAGAATAATGCAGCAAGCTTTGGACGCAGGATCTGTGTAAAACTAAAAGATCTTATCCCACGTCAGCAATTCGATATTGCTATCCAGGCAGCCGTAGGAACAAAAATTATTGCCCGCGAAACCATCAAAGCAGTAAGAAAAGATGTTACTGCAAAATGTTATGGTGGCGATATCACGCGAAAGCGGAAATTACTTGAAAAACAGAAAAAAGGAAAAAAACGCATGCGGCAAGTAGGAAATGTGGAAGTGCCCCAGTCCGCCTTTTTGGTAGTTCTGAAGCTGAATGACTAAGGAATACTTAGCGACGACGGATATTTTAAGAAATTATCATCGTCTGTTAACCCAAAATCATCTAACTATTCGTGCGTCATTGCGAACGGAGTGAAGCAATCTCGTTTATGAAATTATTTATAATTATGAGATTGCTTCGTCTTGCATCCTCGCAATGACGGAGTAATTTTTAAAGACTTAATTTTATTGGCAACCACCCCGTTATATCTCAATTTTCTGTTTTACCTTTGAAAAACAAATAAAACTGTAACCAAATGCTTCCGTTCTACGTTGTAGGATTATGAGTATGTAATTATATTTTTTTTGATGAACGGTACCGAATACAACTGCTGTGTGGATGACTATTCAGACGCCCTTTATGGTTTTCTTTTGAAAAACACTAAGGACGTAGAACTGGCCAAAGATCTGGTACAGGAATCGTTCATGAGATTATGGGAACACAAGCATGAAGTTGAAAAATCAAAAAGCAAATCGTACCTGTTTACCATTGGTTATCATGCCATGATAGATCATATCCGGAAATACAAAAGGATGGAAACTTTTACTGATAAGCATCATAATAATCAAATTAGTAACAACAGCTTTAGCGATCTTAAAGAAATATTGAATAAAGCAGTGGATTTTTTACCGAAAGATCAAAGGTCGGTTCTGCTTCTCAGAGATTATGAAGGATATTCTTACAAAGAAATAGGTGAAATAACAGGGTTGACCGAGAGCCAGGTAAAAGTTTATATTTTCAGGGCACGGGTATTTTTGAAAAACTACATCGTTCATCCCGATTACGTTTTGTAATACCGATTAGTAAATGAAATGCGCCTTAAGTTCGCTTCGTTCCTTAACGCCCTTCATTTATCTATCGGCATTAAACCAAGATCATAAAGCGTAATATGAAATTATTGAGTTTAACATGAAATTGAACAGGAAAAATTACGGCATTTTTATCATCGATTATTTCGATGGGAACCTTTCAGAAGCTGAAAAGGATAAGCTTCTGCTGTTTCTGGATGTCAACCCTGATCTGAAAGAAGAATTCAAAGATATTGAAAAATTCACGTTGGTAAGACCAACAGTTTCTTTCCCAGAAAAGGAGAAGCTGAAGATCCCTGAAATAAAACCTACCCGGTTTATTAGTAAAGATAATTATGAATCTTTTTTTATTCTCTATCATGATGGCGAATTAAAAGATGACGAAGCCAAAGAGCTGAAACAATTTCTGGATCAAAACCATCACCTTTCGAAGCAATTGGATCTTTTTGGAAAGATCAGGCTTAAGAAAGACAAAAAGATAACTTTCCCAAACAAGGCAGCTTTAAAGCACCGGAAACCTGCTACTATTCAAATTTCTTTTGCTGTTGCCATGGCAGCCATGCTACTGATTTATTTCGGTCTTAAATTTCTTTCCCCGCAGGAGAACCGTATTCCTGTGACAAAACAAAACTACCGGGTAGCCGCCTTAGAAATCTTGCCTGCCATGACGCCAGGCATGACGGTCTCCCCTGCTGAGGCTATACGATTAAAATCACAGTCCAAAAATTTAATTCCTAAAGCTACTCGTCCGGTGATCGCCCAAAAACAGGCTCCCATGGAAATACTGGCTTCTCTGAATGCGCCTGTACATTTTAATAATTTAAAAGATACTGGAAACTTGCTTTACGCTTCACGGAATGTCTCGAAAAAAGAGCTGGAGCAACCCCATCCGATTGTTGTGGAGGAAACTCACAATTCTCTATTAGCAAGTGTATTTACAAGACCTATCAACAGACTTGCCGGATATTTCGCCATGCGCAGAAGAGAAAAAAAGAATAACGAAACACATGACAAACCTTTTGTGCAACTTTTGGAGGGCGGCGTGAAAACGTTCAATTTTCTTACCAACAACGATGTTCTGTTTGCAAAAACCTATAATTCCAAAGGAAATCTCACCGGCTATCAATTACTCAGCGATAACATCAAAATAGACCGGAATGTACGTCCTTCATTAAGCGGCCTGTAAGTTGCAGGAAAACACAACCACGAAAATTTCTGATACTAAAATGAACTACCCCCGCCGCAGAGCAGCGGGGTATCAAAAGGAGATTATTAATCGCCCCAAGGGGCGGGGAATTAATCCCTTGTCCGCCTCAGGCGGATTAAAAGTTACGCTTACAGCTCCATACTCATGCTAACCAGCTCTGCAATGTCGTAATTCTTCATCTTTTCTTCCTGGTTTTTGTATTTGATGCCGTCGGTAAGCATGGTCATACAAAACGGGCAGGCCGTACAAATGATTTCGGCTCCGGTTTCCATGGCTTGTTCCGTACGGTCGATAAAGACTTCCTTGGTTCCCTTTTCGGCTTCCTTGAACATTTGTCCGCCACCCGCACCACAGCACATGGCAAAACTCCTGTTTTTCTCCATTTCCACTTTGACTAAGGGAATGGCTTTTAGTATATCACGCGGGGCATCATATTCTCCATTGCCGCGTCCCAGATAACAGGGATCGTGATAAGTAATTTTCTTTCCGGCAAACTTTTTGCCACCAACCTTCAGCTTTCCATCAGCAATAAATTGCTGCAAGAACTGCGTATGGTGTTGCACTTCATAATGGCCACCCAAATCGGGATACTCATTTTTCAATGTATTGAAATCATGAGGGTCGCAGGTGATGATCTTCTTCACATCATAACCGTTCAGGACTTCAATATTGGTAATTGCCTGCATCTGAAACAACATTTCGTTTCCTGCACGGCGTGCTACATCGCCACTGTCGGATTCTTCCGTTCCCAGCACGGCAAAATCAATTTTCAAATGATTCAGGATCTTTGTGAATTCCCTGATAACCTTTTTATAACGTTCGTCGAAAGCACCGGCAGAACCCACCCAGAACAAATATTCCGGGTTTTCATTTTTAGCAAATTTATCAGACATCACACTCACATTCAGCCCTTCGGCCCACAACAGGCGGTCTTCAGATGAAAACTGCCACGGCGCACCATTGTTCTCAATGTTGGAGAAGACCGTATTTAATCCAGAGGGTGCTTTAGATTCTTCCATCACCAGATAGCGTCTCATTTCAAGGATCAAAGATGGTTGATTGATATCCACCGGGCATTCCTGGGCACAGGCATTACACAACGTACAGGCCCACAATTCTTCTTCGGTGATATAATCAAAAACCAGGTGTTTGCCATCGTCGAAATCTTTTCCTCCCTTGAGCAGTCCCGGTCCCTTAGCTTTCATCCGAGCGCGGGTATCCATCATAATCTTTCGGGGCGACAATAATTTTCCTGTAATATTGGCCGGACAAACCGAAGTACAACGTCCGCATTCTGTACATGACAACGAATTTAAATAACTGGTCCATTTCACATCATCCACATCCAGTACGCCGAAACGCTCCACTTCTTCATTTTCATCAGCAGCACTGTCCATGGGCGCATTGGGATCCATCATGATCTTTACTTCCTTGGTAATGCTTGGCATATTTTCAACATAACCCAAGGGTTCCATTCTTGAGATAAACACATTCGGAATGGACATAAACACATGGAAATGTTTGGAATAAGGCAAAATATTGGCAAAAATAAAAATGAGCAGAATATGAAACCACCAGTTAAATTGATACCAGAACCAAGCCTGACTTGCAGAAACGTTGGCGAGTAACGGAGCCCAGATGTATTTCCCGACAGGATAGGATCCTAAAACCGGGGTTCCGGTTACATGAGCCCAATGAAAATAAAATGCATTCATCCCCATAAGGGAGAGCATCAAAAACAGAATAATGGTCAAAGCAAGAACGGCGTCATATTCTGAAACTGGTTTCATCTCCACACCCGAGAATCTCTTCACGTGCATCATCAGCCGGCGGGCAAGAAAAATAAACATGGCCACAGCAATGATCAAAGCAAAAATATCACCACTTCCCATCAGAAAATTATAAAACCAGCCCAGCACGCTGAATGCTTTTTCTGATCTGAAAAGAGCGTCAATCACCATTTCGATACTCCCGAAAATGATGATCATAAAACCCCAGAAAACAGAAGCATGCACCAAACCGATCACCGGTCGGCGAAGGATTTTAGTCTGAAATCCGGCAACTTCCAGTGTATGATATAAACGTTCCCAAAAATGTTCCAGCGGTTTTCTTTTTGTGAATTTGAAAAACCGGAAATAACGTTGCATGCTATATGCAAAAATTCCCAGCGTTATGAGCAGGGCGATGGAAAACATGATTTGTTTTAGCATGATTGCATAGTATTAGGTGATTAAATCAAAATACAATTTTACAGTAAAAATAATTAAGAATTAATATAAATATTACGCATGCGTAACAAACTTTTAACAAATTTAGTGAATTATTAAACTTAAGATTACGTTTTTATATATCAAGAGAACTTTATAATTGGGAATTTGCGAGATAAGCAACTGTGTAACAGTTGGCATCAGTTTCCCGGGGTTTAAACCCCGGGAAACTGAAAACAGGCTGCCTTACAATAGGTTTAATAATTTGCCAATTGACAAAAGGTTTTATAGACACAAAATATGAATTATTTTCAGATTTAGAAGATGGAAAAAGATGGCTTCCCACACGCAATCCAAACTGAATATTTCCCTTTCAGAGTCAACTTTTGCCTATATTTGCCAGTCTTCAAACAAAATGGATATGCAGCTATCAAAAGTTTATCAACCGAAGAACCACATTCGAATTGTTACAGCCGCTTCGCTATTCGACGGGCACGACGCGGCCATCAATGTTATGCGCCGGATCATACAGTCCACGGGGGCCGAAGTGATTCATTTAGGGCACAATCGTTCAGTTCACGAAATTGTCAATACCGCCATTCAGGAGGATGTTCAGGCAGTAGCCATTACTTCTTACCAGGGCGGCCACATGGAATTTTTCAAGTATATGTACGAAATGCTTGCTGAAAAGGGATTCGGACATATTAAAATTTTCGGCGGCGGCGGTGGCGTAATTCTTCCCGAAGAAATAAAAGAATTGCAGGAATACGGGATTACGCGGATTTATTCACCAGACGACGGCATGCACATGGGCCTTCAGGGGATGATAAACGACCTGATGGAAAAATCAGATTTCCCAACGGGAAAAGATATAAAAATTGATTTTCAGGAAATAAAAAATAAAAATTACGGTGCCATTGCACAACTGATCTCTGCAGCAGAAAATGACCGGGAGAGTGTCGAAGGTTTGCTGGCACAATGCCTTGAAGAAGAGCAAAAATCACATACTCCGGTGCTCGGAATTACAGGAACCGGCGGTTCGGGGAAATCATCCTTGGTTGATGAAATTATAAGGCGTTTTCTCAACGATTTTCCGGACAAAACCATTGCTATCATTTCTGTGGATCCTTCAAAAAGAAAATCTGGAGGAGCATTGTTGGGCGACCGCATCCGCATGAACGCCATCGACAACCCCAGGGTTTACATGCGTTCGCTGGCTACACGGCAATCGAACCTTTCCATTTCGAAATATGTAAAAGATGCTGAAGTCATTGCCCAGGCAGCAGGGTTTGATCTGATCATCCTTGAGACTTCTGGAATCGGGCAATCGGACACTGCCATTGTGGACCACAGCGACCTTTCACTTTACGTGATGACTCCAGAATATGGGGCTGCCAGCCAACTTGAGAAGATTGACATGCTGGATTTTGCAGACCTGATATCCCTGAATAAATCTGACAAAAGAGGTGCTGAAGATGCTTTGCGCGATGTCAAAAAACAATACCAGCGCAACCAGCAACTTTTAGATGAATCCATTGATAGCATGCCGGTTTACGGTACCACGGCTTCACAATTCAACGACCCGGGCGTCAATGAATTATACATCCATCTGCTTAAAAAGATCAAAGAAAAAACGGAAGTTGACTTCCATTCCCAGTTGGGCCACCAGCATGAAATGACGGAAAAGATCAACATCATTCCGCCCCAGCGGACACGTTACCTCTCTGAAATCTCCGAAACCATCCGCAATTATAATCAATGGGCCGAAAGTCAGTCAGAGGTTGCGCAACGCCTGTTCAGCCTGGGCCAGTCTATTGATGAAATGGAGAAAGCAGGTGATGAGGCAACCGAAGAGAAATTGAAGGACGTTTATCAAAGACTTCTGAAAGAGATCGATCCCAAAAACATGAAAATCCTGATAAATTGGGATGCCACAAAACAAACTTACACAGACGAAGATTTTGTTTTTGAAGTAAGAGATAAAGAACTTAAAATAGAGACGCATACCGAATCGCTTTCCCATCTTAGAATTCCGAAAGTAAGCATGCCTAAATTTACTAGTTGGGGAGAAATTCTGAAATGGGTTTTAAAGGAAAATGTTCCCGGTAAGTTTCCTTATGCTGCAGGTGTTTTTCCATTTAAAAGGGAAGGCGAAGATCCGACGCGGATGTTCGCAGGCGAAGGTGGCCCGGAACGTACTAATAGACGGTTTCATTATGTTTCGCGCAGCATGCCGGCTCGCAGACTTTCCACGGCTTTTGATTCGGTGACACTTTACGGTGAAGACCCGGATCTGCGTCCTGATATTTACGGAAAGATCGGTAATTCCGGCGTTTCCATTGCCTGTCTCGATGATGCCAAAAAACTCTATTCCGGGTTTAACCTGACCGATCCCAAGACATCAGTTTCCATGACCATCAACGGACCGGCTTCGGCCATGGTGGCTTATTTTATGAATGCTGCCATCGATCAGCAATGCGAACTGTACATCCGTGAAAACGGGCTGCTGGAGCAGGTGGAACAAATTATAGAGAAGATATACAGTGAAAAAGGTACGGAGCGTCCACATTACCAGGGAGAGCTTCCTGAAGGCAATGACGGTTTGGGATTATTGCTTCTAGGTGTTACGGGTGACATGGTTTTGCCGCCGGATATTTACAAGCGTATCAAAAAAGGAACCATCAGCAAAGTCCGCGGGACGATTCAGGCCGATATTTTAAAAGAAGACCAGGCGCAGAATACCTGTATTTATTCCACCGATTTTTCCCTGAAACTTATGGGAGACATTCAGGAGTATTTCACACAAAACAACATCAGGAATTTTTACAGTGTTTCCATTTCCGGATACCATATCGCAGAAGCAGGTGCCAATCCTATTTCCCAGCTTGCTTTTACGCTAGCCAATGGTTTCACTTACGTGGAATATTACATTGCCCGAGGCATGAACATCAACAAGTTTGCACCGAATCTTTCTTTCTTCTTTTCCAACGGTGAAGATCCGGAATATGCGGTAATCGGGAGGGTGGCAAGGCTCATTTGGGCGAAAGCCATGAAACTGAAATATCATGCCAACGATCGTTCGCAAAAGTTGAAATATCACATTCAGACTTCCGGACGTTCGCTTCATGCACAGGAAATTGAGTTCAACGATATTCGCACGACATTACAGGCACTTTATGCCATTTATGACAACTGCAATTCACTTCATACCAATGCGTTCGATGAGGCCATTACCACTCCGACAGAATCTTCGGTAAGGCGCGCCATTGCCATCCAGATGATCATCAACTATGAACTTGGGCTAGCTAAAAACCAGAACCCGCTTCAGGGTTCCTTTATCATTGAAGAACTGACCGATCTTGTGGAGGAAGCCATTCTCTCCGAATTCGACCGCATCACCGAGCGCGGCGGTGTGTTAGGCGCCATGGAAACCATGTACCAGCGCAGCAAAATCCAGGAAGAGTCACTCTATTATGAAACATTGAAACACAGTGGCAAGCTGCCCATCATCGGGGTGAACACATTTTTCTCCGGCAAGGAGTCGCATACGGAGATTCCGGGTGAAATCATCCGGGCAACCGAAACAGAAAAAGAATATCAGATATCCATGTTGGAGAAACTGCACAAAACATGGGAAAATGAAAGCCGTGAACATCTCAAAGTACTTCAGGAAACAGCCATTCAAAACAAAAACATCTTTGAAGCTTTGATGGAAGCCGGAAAATATGCGTCCATCGGACAAATCACCCGGGCACTTTTCAGTGTGGGAGGACAATACAGAAGGAACATGTAAGTATTTTGATTCAAATCTTTTTCTACTTTTATATTAAAAAAAGACACCATGATCACCAAATGCATTTTGATTATTTATCCGGAAGTCGATTGTACCAAAATTGCCATTTACAGGAATGTTGACCCTGTTTTCCTGAAAACCATCAAACACAGCAAAGAGGAGTTGTCCCAGTTCAAAACCATTCCCGAACAGACAGAATTCAGGATGGATTGTATCAGAAAAGAGCTCAAAAGAAACAATCTGGACCTAAACAACATTGAAGTTGTGATGGGCCGCAGCGGGATGGTAAAACCGGTTTCACAGGGAGTTTATGAAATCGACGAAGCCATGGTTCACGACCTTACCATCGGAATAATGGGCATGCACGAGACTAATCTTGGCGGCCTTATTTCTTATGGTTTTGCCAAAGAATGGGGGAAAAAGGCGTACATGGCCAATCCTGTTGTGGTAGATGAATTAAATGATCTGGCGCGCGTTACAGGGCATCCTTTGTTTGAAAGGAAATCCATTTTCCACGCACTGAACCACAAACACGTTGCCTGCAAATACGCAAAATCTGTCAATAAAAAATATACCGATCTCAACCTGATCATTTGCCATGTGGGCAGTGGAGGTATTTCCATTGGTGCCCACAAACAAGGCAAGGTGGTTGACGTTAACCAGGCTTTTGACGGAGGCGGGCCTTTTTCTATCCGCCGTACCGGGACCTTGCCTATGGGACAACTGGTTCATTTGTGCTTCAGCGGAAAATATACCGAACAGGAGATCATGGAAATGATCACTTCCAAAGGGGGCTATTCCGCTTACCTGGGTACAGATAATGTCAATGAAATCAATCACCTGATTGCCGAGGGAAATGAAAAAGCATTGTTTATTTCCAGTGCACTGGCATATGCAGCTTCCAAAGAAATTGCTTCCCATTATGCCACATTGGAAGGAAAAGTAGATGCCATCATCCTTACGGGATTTATCTTCGACAGCGAAAAATTCCTGAAAAATGTGAAGAGACGCATCGGCGGACTGGCGCCCATTGCCCTCTACCCTTCCGTGAATGATTTTGAAGCTTTAGCCGGATACGGCATTCGTATTTTGAAAGGGGAAATTACAGTTTCAAAATATGAATAAGTGACATTGGGACAAAGGGAAAATGGAGAATGAAGAATGCGAGGAAGCCCTAAGTCCGATTGACATTAAATCGTCAATCTCCTTGTTCGACATTCATTTTGATTTAAGAACAAGCCAAGCTGGCTGGCAGCGAACACCGATTTTTGATTTCAGATTTTGAGCTTCTAATATTCCTTACTGGCACTCGAATATTTCATTGGTTTTCATTAAAATTTTTTGCCTGGATCAAGCCAAGGAAAAACTGGGGAAACCCGGGAGTAAATAATTCTCGGGGCAAGCCAACGAAGCATTAAGATGACTCTTATGAATGTATTTACTATTCTGTGACATCGAGTCACAAAATAGTAAAATTTAACGAAGTAAGCCTTAGGGCATTAAACCTGAAAGCGAATAAAAACCTTCTTTAAATCCATACCAACTCACCCGGCGGGTGTAGTTCAACACCGACTCATCGCTGAGTCTTGCAGACCGCTCAGAGTCTTATTTATTATGCCCTGGCTTTAATCTTCCTCCTCTAATTCAAATATTTCATTTACGCTTTTACCAAATACCTTAGATATTTTCAAAGCAAGAACGGTTGATGGTACATATCTATTCTTTTCAATCGAATTGATTGTTTGTCGTGAAACACCTATTTTTTTTGCTAATGCTTCTTGAGTTAAATCTTTAATAGCTCTATGAATTTTGATTGTATTCTTCACTACCTACTCTTTTTCATTAAAAACATCATTATAAAATAAAAGAAAAACATTGATATCAAGAGTTCAGCTGCACCCTTTTCAAACAAGAAACTATCTCCAAAAAGTAAATTTAAAAACGGTTCAACTACTACAATTACTGCTCCGTAAATAAATGATGCAGCAAAAGCTTTTAGTCTAATCCTTAACGTTAGTTCATCCTCTATTTTATTTCTTGTTAAAGCTAATAATAGTAAAGAGATTAAAAAACCTGATTCCGAAATTGTTTTAACAATCTCCTTGTCAATTGTTAGTA
>CAZPPK010000084.1:0-12656 GCA_964588415.1 uncultured Lentimicrobiaceae bacterium | reverse complement strand
TTTAAGACCAAAGGTAATTCAAATGGTAGAAGAAGATTTTCCTGAAATGAAACTTGCTTTTGTAAACTCAGAAAAATATCCAGAACTTCCGGCAAAGTTTAATGTCTTTTCAAATCCAACCATCCTCCTGTTTTTTGAAGGACGGGAATTCCGCCGGGAGAGCAAATACATCTCTATTCCGCAACTTACAGAAGAAATCGCACGTCCTTACGGAATGCTCTTTGAGAATTAATAAGTTGAGAATTATAGATGATTCCCGATAACTAAATTCCTGGAATCAAGGCATCTGGAAGTTCGTATTCCACTTCCTGTAGAAACGCAATAGATTTTTCAATTTCATCATGCATGATCTTGTCTTCCGTAATAAAAGAAACACGTTCCCTGTATTTTTTGACAAAATCTTCAAGGTAAGGCGCCGACTTCATAGGTCTTCTGAATTCCAGCGCCTGAGCAGCATTAAACAATTCAATGGCAAGGATTCTTTCCAGGTTCATTACGATACGGAAAACCTTGGTGGCTGCGTTGGCACCCATACTGACATGGTCTTCCTGCCCCTGGGAAGAAACAATGGAATCTACGGAAGCCGGTGTACAAAGTAGTTTGTTCTGACTTACGATGGATGCAGCGGTGTATTGAGGAATCATAAATCCTGAATTAATGCCGGGATTGGCAACCAGAAACGGTGGTAATCCACGGCTGCCGTTAATCAACTGATAAGTTCTCCTTTCGGAGATATTTCCTAACTCTGCAACAGCAATGGCCAAAAAGTCCAAAACCAATGCCAGCGGCTGACCGTGAAAATTTCCTCCTGATATAATGAGATCTTCATCAGGGAAAACCGTCGGATTGTCTGTAACGGCATTTATTTCATTCGACAAAACTGAAGCAACATAATTGACTGAATCCTTTGTAGCACCATGTACCTGCGGAATACAACGGAACGAATAAGGATCCTGTACATGAACTTTGAACTGTTTGATTAAATCACTGCCATCCAGCAACATTCTGAACCGGGAAGCAGTCTGGATTTGTCCTAAATGGTGCCGTACCATATGCAATCCTTCATAGAAAGGTTCAATTCTTCCGTCGAAAGCATCCAGCGAAATCGCTCCGATGATGTCTGCCATATCGGAAAGCCGGAAAACTTTCAGAACAGACCAAACGCCGTATGCCGACATGAACTGTGTACCATTAAGCAATGCCAAACCTTCTTTTGACTGAAGTTTGATGGGCTTCCAATTCATTTCCTTTAATACATCGGCAGCTTCTCTTTTCTTACCTTTAAAATAAACCTTGCCTTTCCCAAGCAATGGCAGTGACATGTGCGCCAAAGGAGCCAAGTCTCCCGAAGCGCCCAGGGAACCCAGTTGATAAACTACGGGAATAATATCAAAATTGTAAAACTGAACCAGCCTTTCTACAGTTTGCAACTGAACACCTGAATAACCAAATGAAAAAGCCTGAATTTTCAACAGTATCATGAGCTTAACAATCTCCACGGGAACTTCTTCGCCAGTGCCGCTGGCATGCGACATCACCAGATTTTCCTGCAAACGGCCCAAGTCGTGATTGGAAATGCTTTTGTTGTACAATGCCCCGAAACCCGTGTTAATGCCATAAATCGGCTCTTTGGTTTCCTCGATTTTTTTATCCAGATAAGCACGGCATTTTACAATGCTGTTTTTTGCTTCTTCGGAAAGGGTAAGTTTTAAATCTTTTCTTACAATGTTAAAAACCTCTTTAAAAGTCAGTTTTTTGTGATTGATAGCGTGATAATTGTCCATTTTATCTATTATCTGTTGTTCAATTTTTTAATTAATTCGTCTACATTAATTTTTCCCTGCTCCCCGCTTTGCATATTTTTCAAAGTTAGCGTGCCGGATTGCATTTCATCCTCACCAATCAAAACCACATAAGGAATCATTTTTTGATTGGCATATTTCATTTGTTTTTTCAATTTGGCAGGTTCCGGGTAAAGTTCTGAAGATATTCCTGCTTCATGAAGTTTGTTAAGGATATTCAAAGCATAGGGTGTTTCTTTTTCACCAAAATTAATCAGCAAAACGGTGGTCAATGCTCCAGCTTCCTGAGGGAAAAGATTGAGCTCGGTAAGTACATCATAAATACGATCGGCGCCAAAAGAAACACCAACGCCCGAAACACCGGGCATGCCAAAAATTCCTGTCAGGTTATCATAACGACCTCCGCCACAAATACTTCCAATGCTCACATCCTGAGCTTTAACTTCTATAATGGCGCCTGTGTAATAATTCAGGCCGCGTGCCAGTGTTTGGTCAATTTCTACTGGAGCTTTCAGATTCATGGGTTTCAGGTAATCCAGAATCGTCTGAATTTCTTCCAGACCGTGCGAACCTTCTTCCGTATTTCCAATCAACTCACGAAGGCTGTTCAAACGGAATTGGTTATCTCCTGTGAGACTTAAAACCGGTTTCAATTTTTCAATAGATTCATCTGAAATACCACGTGATCGCAACTCACCAAAGACGTTTTCTTCGCCGATTTTATCCAGCTTATCCATAGCCATGGTAATGTCCATCATGCTTTCCGGTTTTCCGATGGCCTGTGCAATTCCGCTCAGAATTTTGCGATTGTTCAGTTTAATTACAACATTAATATTCAATTTGTTGAACACTTCGTCAATGACACTGACCAGGTCCACTTCATTTAAAAGTGAATCAACCCCGATCAAATCTACATCACATTGAAAAAATTCACGATAACGTCCTTTTTGAGGCCTGTCGGCGCGCCATACCGGTTGAATTTGGTATCTTTTAAAAGGGAATACAATATCATTTCTGTGTTGCACCACAAACCGCGCTAGCGGAACCGTCAGGTCGTATCTCAGACCTTTTTCGCTGATCTGAGTACTCAACTTCAACGAATCCTGATTTTTCAAATGGATATTGTCAACTTTGGAAAGATAATCTCCTGAATTCAGGATTTTGAACAACAGCTTGTCCCCTTCTTCACCGTATTTTCCAAGCAAACTGGAAAGATTCTCCATAGCAGGGGTTTCGATAGGCTGATAACCGTATTTCTCGAAGACCTGACGAATAGTGTTGAAAATGTAATTCCTCCTGCTCATTTCCAGGGGACCGAAATCACGGGTTCCTTTAGGGATGGACGGTTTTTGCTCCATGAGTCTGTACTGTCAAATTATTTTAACTGCAAAAGTACACATTTGGCTTTCAAATCCATCATCTATTTTGATTGAAACGAAGTAAAAGGGAAATATAAAACCGGTTTTTTAAAGTTATTTTGGCGCTTTGATGAGAAGATACACCGTGATGATCAGGAAAAAGAAATTGGGGATCCAGGCACCCCAGGCAGGTGAAAGGTTTCCCTGTGTAGAAAAAACGGTCGTGACCTGCATCATCAGGATGTAAGTGAAGGCCAGTGTGATTCCGAGGCCCAGGTTCAGACCCATTCCCCCTCTTATTTTACGGCTCGAAAGCGCCATCCCCATAAAAGTTAAAATGATAATAGCAACAGGACCTGCAATACGCTTGTATTTCTCAATTTCAAAACGCTTATACACCAACGAACCTTTTTCCTTCTCCGCACGGATAAAACTGTTCAACTCATACAAATTCATTTCGCCATAGCGATGCTTCACTTTGTAGAGATCGGTAGGTTTTAAAGCTATTGTGGTATCTTTTACCATTCCGCTTGACAGATGTTGACTTCCAGTGCTGTCAAGGGTTCTGATATAATAATTGGAGAGAATCCACTTGTTATTAATGGTGTCTCTTTGAATGGTCTTGGCGCTCAGTTTGGAGACAAGCCTTTCTCCATCAAATTTTTCCAGCGTAAACCGATATCCCGTACCCCGGTCGGAATTATAAGATTCCACATACGCAAATGTTCCGGGGCTAATTTGTACATGAACATTCCTTTTGGTATTTACCGGAGGTTTATCGACGTATTTATCCATAAATCTTCGCATGGTGATGTTGGTTCTCGGGATCAGGAAATTTCCCATATAAAAAGACATTACAGCAAGTACTACGGCTGAAATCAGATAGGGTAACATCAATCTCTTAAAACTTAAACCATTGCTAAGCATGGCTATAATTTCACTGTTTCCCGCCAATCGCGATGTGAAAAACACCACCGAAATAAAAGTGAACAGATAGATGAAAAGATTGATGAAATAGGGAATAAAGTTCACATAATACTGGAAAATAATCTCGTGAAGCGGTGCATGGTTATTAATGAAACTGTCAATTTTCTCAGATACATCAAAAACAATAATAATAATGATCAGCAGAGCAATGGAATAGAAAAAAGTTCCCAGAAACTTTTTTATGATGTACCAATCGAGTATTTTCATGTGTTACTGTATTCCTACTTATCTTGTTTTCCCATCAATAAAAATAAGAAAAACCTTAAAACTCATCTAAAGGCGCTGCCGCACCTGCTGCACCATTTGTTCTTTCCAGAAAGCAAAATCTTCGTCCAAAATGTGCTGACGGGCTTCCCGTACCAGCCATAAATAAAAAGCCAAGTTGTGTTGACTGGCAATCATGCCGCCCAGAAATTCCCGTGCAGAAAACAAATGTCGTACATAAGCACGGCTGTACATAGCATCCACAAAAGATTCCCCATCCGGGTCAAGAGGGCTGAAATCATTTTCCCATTTTTTATTTTTGATATTAATGATCCCTTTCAGGGTAAAAATCATTCCGTTGCGCCCGTTTCTTGTGGGCATGACACAGTCCATCATATCAATTCCCAAAGCAATGCTTTCAAGGATATTTTCTGGAGTGCCCACACCCATCAAATAGCGCGGTTTGTCTTTGGGAAGAATTCCGCAAACAAGCTCCGTCATTTCATACATAGTTTCGTGGGGTTCGCCCACCGAAAGTCCACCAATCGCATTTCCATCAGCTCCACACATCGCAACTTCTTCAGCAGATTTTATTCGTAAATCACGAAAAGTGCTTCCCTGGACAATGGGAAACAGGCTTTGGTCATAGCCATATTTAGGTTCTGTTTCATGATAGCGGGTAAAACACCTTCCAAGCCAATGACTTGTAATATCCAGGGATTTTTTGGCATAATCATAATCGCAGGGATAGGGTGTACATTCATCAAACGCCATCATAATATCAGCTCCCAGGCTGCGCTGGGTGTCTATGACATTTTCCGGGGTAAATTTATGCTTTGATCCGTCAATATGCGAGCGGAAAAGAACTCCGGATTCATCCAGCTTGCGGGTTCCCGAAAGGGAATAAACCTGATAACCGCCGCTGTCGGTCAAAATCGCATCGCCCCAGGAATTAAATTTATGCAAACCACCGGCTTCTTCAATAATCTTTGTCCCCGGTCTTAAAAAAAGATGATACGTATTTCCCAGAATAATTCTGGCTTTAATGTCTTCGCTGACATCCTTCATGTGAATGCCTTTCACGGAACCAACCGTTCCAACCGGCATAAAAACAGGAGTTTGTATTTTCCCATGGCCTGTGATCATCTCCCCTGCCCTTGCTGCTGACTGTGTATCTGTCTTCTCTAAATTAAATTGCATGCCTGCCGTTCAAAATTTGCGCAAAGATAGCGGAAAAGCATCATTCATAAATAAAAAGAGCCTTGTCATTTTCACATTCCCAAAAACGCACATCAAAAAAGAAAGAAGACGGAAAACCTTAAAAATATTCATTTGTAATAAAGCCACCCAAAAATTTGAATAATTTTGCGGGAAATAACCAAAAATATATGGCCGAATATAATACCCTTGAGATTTCCGTTGCTGTTATTTTTCTGCTCAGCCTGATTATCCAGCTGACTTATTATTGGATTGTTTTTTCGCGACTTGCATTTTCTCATAAGCAGGATGAAAATACTGACCGTGATTTTCCACCTGTTTCGGTCGTTATTGCAGCGCATAACGAATACCATCATTTAAAAGAGAACCTGCCTTCTTTTCTGGAACAGGATTATCCAAACTTTGAAGTGGTGGTGGTAAACCACGCATCCAATGATGAAACCGAATCACTTCTTAAAGAATTAAGCCAGAAATATACTGGTTTGAAAGTGATTACTATTGAAAGGGATTTGAATTTTTTCCATGGGAAGAAGTTTCCTTTATCCATTGGAATTAAGTCTGCAGCACATGATTTACTGATGCTTACAGATGCCGATTGTAAACCCGCTTCAAACCGGTGGATCAAAAAAATGTCAGCCAATTACGATAAAAATACGGAAGTTGTGCTGGGTTACGGGCCTTACGAAACAGAAAAAGGTTTTTTGAACAGGCTCATCCGTTATGATACTTTTCTCGTGGCTATGCAGTATCTCTCATTTGCTATGAGAGGTTTTCCGTACATGGGTGTGGGCCGCAATCTTTCGTATCGCAAAGAATTATTTTTCAAGCAAAGAGGATTTATTTCCCACTATTCAATCGCATCAGGCGACGATGATCTTTTTATTGGCGCAGTTGCTACGAAACAAAACACAAGGGTTGAGCTTACGCCGGAATCCTTTGTTTACTCAGAACCAAAACATAACCTGAAAACTTGGTTAAATCAGAAACGCCGACATGTGTCAACCGGAAGAAAATATAAGAAAAAATTTAAGTTCCTGCTGGGATCTTATGGTCTGAGCCTAATCATTTTCTATATTTCCCTGCTGTTTCTTTTAATTTCCTGGCAAATGCTTTATCTGCTATTGGGCGCATGGCTGTTAAGAACCATTACCCAGTTAATTATCCACAAAAAAATACTGAAACGGTTGAGCGAAAAACATTTGTTGTTATTTTCGCTTTTATGGGAACCTGTACATGCACTCATTATCCCCCTTGTTGGATTTACAGATCTCAGAAGTAAGGATACAAAATGGGAATAAAACCGAATCTAACGGCTAAAGGTAAACGCGATTATAAACTGATACTTCAGGCATTGAATGAAGGTGATCAAAAAGCTTACGCCGAGTTATTGAAATATTACCGTGACCCGTTGTATTTCAGAATGCTGAAAATCACGCAAAATCCTGATGATGCGGATGATCTGACCATTGAAATTTTTGCCAAAGCCTTTAAAAGGCTGGATCAATATACACCTGATTTTACTTTCAACACATGGCTGTTTGCCATCGCCACCAATCACGCCATCGACTATACCCGCAATCAGAATAGGGGCACATTGACCAATAAAAACGGGAGAGGCGAAAAATCCGAAAAAAGCCGGCAGTCTAAAAGCGTTTCCAATGCACTTGATCCAGAAGAAATTTTTATCCGCTCACAAAAAGTTGAGATGATCCATGAAGTAGTGGACAAGCTCAAACCACATTACAAAAAGCTCATCGAACTGCGTTACTTCAAAGAATACTCTTACGAGGAAATTATGAATGAGCTTGATATGCCGCTGGGAACCATCAAAGCGCAGTTGTTCCGCGCCAGGGAATTGCTTTACAACATTCTGATCAACTCCAGAGAAAGACCTTAAACTCATTTTAGAATTTCCATTTATAGCCTTTGAAATAGTTGTTTGAACCCGTCGGGTAACAATTTATCTTAATTTTGCATTACCCAAAAATCATAATAATGGACTTAAACAGTTTTCAAAAAGCAATTTTAACGGGAATCCCTGATGAGTTGCCGCCTGTCAAACCTTTTGATGAAGAAATCAATCATGCTCCTGTGCGGAAAGATCTTCTTACAAAAGCAGAAAAAAAGCTAGCGCTGAAAAATGCACTCAGATATTTTTCGGAAAAATTTCACAATACCCTTGCACCTGAATTTGCCGATGAGCTAAAAAAATACGGCCGTATTTACATGTATCGTTTCAGGCCTGATTATAAAATATTTGCGCGCCCTATTCTGGAATACCCTCACAAATCACTTCAGGCAGCAGCCATCATGCTGATGATCCAAAACAACCTCAATCCAGATGTGGCGCAACATCCTCATGAATTGATCACTTATGGCGGCAATGGTTCCGTATTTATGAACTGGGCACAATATCTGCTTACGATGCAATATTTGGCAACTATGACTGATGAGCAGACTCTTGTCATGTATTCGGGTCATCCGATGGGATTGTATCCATCACACAAAGATGCTCCAAGAGTAGTAGTTACGAACGGTATGGTTATCCCAAATTATTCTTCCCAGGACGACTGGGAACGCTTTAATGCATTGGGAGTAAGCCAATACGGACAGATGACGGCTGGTTCATATATGTATATCGGCCCGCAGGGTATTGTGCACGGGACAACGATTACTTTGATGAATGCCGCACGTAAAGTTGCCCGTGAAGGAGAAGATGCTTTTAAAGGGAAACTGTTTGTTTCTGCAGGTTTAGGAGGGATGTCGGGTGCACAACCTAAAGCCGGTGACATTGCCGGACTCATTTCAGTCGTAGCTGAAATCAATGACAAAGCTGCCATGAAGCGCTATGAACAAGACTGGGTAAATGAAATTTTTAACAACCTGAACCTATTGACAAAACGCTTAAGACAAGCGCTGAAAAACCAAGAGGTTCTTTCGATTGCTTATGTCGGAAATATCGTAGACCTTTGGGAAAAGCTGTATGAAGAAGAAATTTATGTAGATTTGGGATCCGACCAAACATCTTTACACAATCCCTGGGCAGGTGGATATTATCCCGCAGGACTCAGCTTTGAAGAATCCAATAAAATGATGGTCGATAATCCTTCCGAATTCAAAGAGAAAGTCAGAATTTCTTTAAGACGCCAGGTCGATGCCATTAACAAACACGCAAAAAAAGGAACTTATTTCTTCGATTACGGAAATGCGTTCCTATTGGAAGCTTCTCGTGCGAGTGCTGATATTATGGCTCCAGATGGTATTAATTTCAGATATCCTTCTTATGTTCAAGATATTATGGGACCGATGTTTTTTGATTACGGATTTGGCCCCTTCCGCTGGGTTTGTACTTCGGGAGATCCGGCAGACCTTGAAGTCACAGATCAGCTTGCAGCCGATGTACTCGAAACTATTCGGAATGATGCCGCTGTGGAGATAAGAAATCAAATGACAGACAACATTCTTTGGATCAAAGGAGCTCGTGAAAACAAACTGGTTGTAGGTTCACAAGCACGGATTTTATATGCGGATGCTGAAGGACGGATAAAAATTGCAGCTGCATTCAACAAAGCTATTAATGATGGCAGGATATCGGCTCCCCTGGTTCTTGGCCGCGACCACCATGATGTTTCGGGAACAGATTCTCCGTTTAGGGAAACTTCCAATATTTATGATGGTTCCAGCTTTACAGCTGACATGGCTATCCAAAATGTGATTGGCGATTCGTTCCGCGGAGCCACTTGGGTTTCCATTCATAACGGTGGCGGAGTTGGCTGGGGAGAAGTTATTAACGGCGGATTTGGAATGCTACTGGACGGAAGCCTTGATGCAGACAGGAGACTTAAAGCCATGCTGTATTGGGATGTAAACAATGGCATTGGCCGTCGAAGCTGGGCAAGAAACCAAGGCGCTATCAATGCTGCCAAAAGGGCCATGCAACAAAATCCAGATTTAAAAATCACGCTTCCCAATCAGGCAGATAATTCTTTGATTGATTCTCTGTTCTAAAGAAGGCGAGAGGGTAAGAAGACGGGATGTTTTCCAAAGTTTGTGAACTCTTCTTTTAATTCCTTTCCTTTTAATATTTACCGGGGTGCTTTAGTTTCCAAAACTTTGGAAAACATTCCTTCCCACCTGTTTCACCCTTCTATTCCGGTTAAACCGGACTACTTTTTCGTTCCCTTAATAAAGTTCACGATCACTTTTACTAATTGTTTATTTAACGGTAAATTTGGCTGGTAATAAGTTTGAATATTTTTAGCCCGGTCCAGGGGTGCATCTTTAAGGATGTGGTTCATTCCCGAAATAATAACGAGTTTTGCCTTCGGATCTGCTTTCGCAAGATTAGATGCATCAGTAACTCCAACCTGAATATCGGTAGTACCCTGGATTATCAAAACAGGTTTGTGTAATTTGTGAATTTCCTTTTGAGGGTTATAATGAAACCATGAAATCAGATATGGCTGAACACTGGGGCGGAACAAGACATACAACATTTTCGGAATGCTGTCCACAGTTTTTCCATGAGCAAGGGAATCAAGTATCGGGTTACACATTTGCAAAACATAAGGCGGTTGGCTTTTTAGTTGATTGCGAATCACTGAATTGGCCGGTTCACCAGCCCCTTCCAGCGAAACAAACTTAGTCACATCTTTTTGTTGTGCCGCAATCATTCCGATCAAAGAACCTTCGCTATGTCCAATTATTATGACTGAGTTGAATTTTTTGTTTTGTATTAAAAATTTCACCCAGCCACTGGCATCCTGAACATAATTGTCAAATCTTAAATTAATTTCTGACGGGCCAGCAGCCTTGCTTTCGCCAATTCCTCTTTTGTCATATCTCAAAGAAGCTATCCCGTGGACGTACAAAGAATCGGCAATCATTTTTAGTGAGTTATTTTGCATCATGGAATTATTTCCATTGCGGTCGGTGGGGCCTGAGCCCGCAATCAACAAAGCCACGGCAACTTTATTTTGTGTTTTAGGAACGAGTAAAGTTCCTTCTATTTTACCGGTTTTTGTCTGTAAAGTTACCGGCTTACCTGTTTGTCCAAAAGACGTAAAGACCATCAACGACAAGGCACAGGACAATAAAATTTTTGATCTCATTTTTTTGTTGATTATTGAAAATCTATTCTTTTCCTTTAGACTGCTGAGCATTTGACTTTACCCGCCCAGCATTCTTTAAAGCATTGTGTATGATCCACTCTATTTGTCCGTTGACACTTCTGAAATCATCGGTTGCCCATTTTTCAAGTGCTGCCCAGGTTTCGGGTGTCAACCGCAATGCAAAAGCTTTTTTATTAGCCATTGACTATACCTCCTTCGTTCATTAACTTTTTCATGGCACGCCCTACACCTTCCGCTTCGTGTGTGCCTATTAAAATCTTTTCGCCATTGGTTAAATATAATTGCAGCCCCATATTGCCATTCACCGAATAAGAAACACCCGGGACCTGCTTTTTAAACAATCCACGTCCTATCTTTCGGTAACCCCAACCACCATATTCAGATAAGGGCTTGTATTTTCTTACTTCATATCTGCTGATTGACTCTTTAGAGATTGATTTTTGCATCAATCCATAAGTAAACCTACCCCAAAATTTTATCCCGAACAAAAGCAAAACAAATTTGGCAATGAACTTTTGTCTCATCCTTGTTTCAAATCCAAAACGAATACCTGTTTCTTCAATAACGGTCACCAATTTCATTCTACTTACCAAAAACATAATCAGAATCAACACACCACACGACAACGTAAAGAAAAGTTCCATATGTTCATTGGATCTGGGAATATCCCCGAAAGGTTCTTTCAGAATTACCTGGTGGTAAAGTCCCCAAAGGCCAATAACTACCAACACAAAGAATGAAATATAAAGCGACCACATTGCTATGTTTTTACGCATGCTTTGCTCTTCTTTGAAATATATTTTCGCTGTCCTATTTTTTTTGACCACAATTTGACTTTTAAGGGTACAAAATCCGTCAGGCTCGTATCAATATCTGTAAACTTCAGCAAAGCGGTACCAAAGTTTACAGATTATAAGCCATCATTTCCTCAAATTAGTATAAAGATCCGGTATTCAAAACGGGCGACACATCTTTATCCGCTGTCAGCACCACCATCAGATTGCTTACCATGGTGGCTTTTCTTTCAACATCCAATTCAATAATTTCTTTTTTCGACAGCTCCTGCAATGCCAGTTCAACCATCCCTACTGCACCTTCCACAATCTTACGGCGCGCGGAAATAATGGCTGATGCCTGTTGCCGTTTCAACATCGCCGGTGCAATTTCATTGGCATAAGCCAAATAGTTGATACGGGCTTCTACTACTTTAATTCCGGCAATAGAAAGGCGCTCCGTGATCTCCAGTTCCAATTCTTCATTGACTTTTTCGCTGCTACTGCGAAGTGTTAGTTCAGCATTTTCATCTTCAAGGTTATCGTATGGATATTGCCCGGCAAGTTTTCTAATGGCGGCTTCGTTCTGAATATCCACAAAGACCTTATAATCATCTACATCAAAACTAGCCTTGTGAGTATCTTCCACTTTCCAGACCATTACAACACCAATCATGATGGGATTTCCCAGGCTATCGTTAACCTTAATAGGTTCGCTAACAAGATTTCGCGCACGTAACGATATATTTGTCTTTACCATGAAAGGATTCACCCACCCAAAACCGTTCTTTTTTACCGTCCCTTTGTATGCTCCAAAAAGGATTAGCACCTTAGCCTCATTAGGATTTACCACTATAAATCCAGGCAAGATAATCAAAGCCAGTGCAATTAATGCAACAGTCCTAATGGCTTCGTAAACTGCGAGTTGCCACACAGAAAAGCCCAATAGCAACACAACTACCAGTAATACAACGTACCCGGAAGCTGCATTTACATTTTTTTCGTTTTTCATTTTTATAATTTTTAAAGATTATTTTAATATCACAAAGATATCATTTTAATTTAATGAAAGCAAAAATTTTTCCTGTAATTGATAAAAAGCATCAAACAGATTATATCGTATTAATTCTAATTACCGTTATCGCTTGTGAACGCGAAGTTTAGCATAAAGGTGCTAACTAG
>CAZPPK010000083.1:0-12795 GCA_964588415.1 uncultured Lentimicrobiaceae bacterium | reverse complement strand
AATGTTTGTATTTAAAATATCCCCAGCACCTCAAAATAAAATTTAGCCGAAAATTTGTTATGTCCCCGCCTCGTTTGCGTTATGAAAATAGATAAACGACAGAATTATATTTTCAGTTCCGCGAGAGATTATTGTGGAGAAAAGGGATTGGCAAATATTGTTTTTTTGTATTAAAAACGCAGATATAGATGCGTTCGCTGCAAATGCAGACGAGAAAAGAGGGTCAAAACTTATCTCACATAAATTTTAGCGTTGGAAGTAAAATCATGGTTGTCAGCAGTTGTGTCGTCAAAGAGTTCAATCTTAATTTTTTGGTCGTCCAGCATTTGTACGATTAGCAAGCCCATACGTTGATTCAAATTGGGATCAAATTCTCCTGTATCATAAAGTTTATACACTTGTTTTCCCGCAGTGAGGGTTACATCCTCAAACTTTGTGGCATCATCCTGCACATAAAATACATGAGCACCCTGAAAAGTTGTATTTCCAGTCACTGAGGTAAAAAAACTGTCATTTCCAATGGAAATTGTCATTTTTGTCGGATCGTAATTTCCATATACAAATGAGACAAAATAGCTCTCGTAGTTATCTTTTTTTAAAGGATCAAATGATTTTGCATCTTGAGCGATCCAGTTCCCACTTAATTTTCCATCAACATCATAACATATCTTTCCATCTTTATCAGGTCCCAGCCGTCGAACTTTCGCATATAGGGCATCCTGCATATCTTTTGGAAAATGTTTGATGGGCGAATCGCAGTGCAAACTACCCAAACCATAAAGTTTAGGATCAATAAAAGGTAAGTTAATGGTTTTCACCATGGCCCCCATATCAAAATTAACCGCACTGGTTGCTCCGAGAATACCGAGGCGTTGCCCGGCCTCTATTTTATCTCCAATTTTAATTCCGTCATCAAGCAGTACATGCATAAAATAATAAGAAGCCGTACTGGTTACCCCGATGGTTATTCGGTTGTCATGTTGCCCGTTGCCTTCATCAAAAGTATAGGTATCCAGTACTTTTCCGGAAGCAGGGGCATAAAGGATGGTTCCCGTAGGAATATCCACAAAATATATATGGTCGGAAGGCCGGGTATGACCAGGAGGAGAAACATGTCCCAAAGGCATGATATACCCAATATCCGATATGTCAACCGGAAGCTGCGAAAATATCATCTGTCCTGAAGGAAGTGATGTGTCAAAGTTTCTGTCTGCATTTGATATATCGTTATTTTTGTGGCAACTCGTAAGGACAAATATAAGGCCGAACACAAAGGATAAAACATATATTTTTTTCATTTTTTAATTATTTGGAAAAGTTTTGAGTTCGATTTTTATTTTAAATGGTTTTTCGATTAAAGATAACAAGTGTAAAATATTGAAAACATATAAATTTACAAAAGTTTCTTAATATAAACATTTCGGTTTCTGAATTTTCCCTAAAGGTACAAAAGTTGGTCGGAATTGTCAAATACAACTACAAAAACAACTTCTCTCATCTTCGCATAAACGAGGACAAGAATGGTTCATGGATTTAAGCTTTTGAAAAAGTAAAAAACTACATTACAATTCAAATCGTCACATTACAAAAAATGCCACAAGCAAAATAGACAAAGAATTCCACAGGACTTTTTTAGTTTTTAATATCCGCTAAGGTCTTTGGCCGTGTACTGTAATCGTCTGATTTACAATTAATATTATTGGATACGTTCAAATTAATTTAAAAAAGAAATGATTTTTTTGTGATATAAAACTTTATCGTAATATTGCAATATTAATTTAAAGAATATGGGAGTGACAAAAACAGACCTTTTCACTGATGAGCAAAATAAAATGGCCATCATACTGAAAGCCCTGGGACACCCGGCCCGGGTGGCGGTACTGGAACATCTCAATCATGTTAATGCCTGTATTTGCGGTGATATCGTGAATGAATTGCCCTTGTCACAGCCTACTATTTCGCAGCATCTAAGGGAATTAAAAAATGCCGGGCTTATCAAAGGCAACATTGAAGGCAATACAATTTGTTACTGCATCGATGAAAAGGCGATTGAGAAAATCAGGGAGTATTTTACCCGCTTTAGGGGTTGCGAAAAGAACAACGAAATTAATTGGTGTAACTTTAAAGTTAAATAATACCGATTAGTAAATGAAATGCGCGTTAAGTTTGCCAAGCTTCTTAACGCCCTTCATTTATCTATCGGCATGATACCAGAAGATCATCAATATGTATTATAAATTCAAATTAGTATCATATGATAAACGAAGAACAAATCAAAGAAATGGTAAAGCAGAAATACAGTGAAATTGCTTTACAGGATAAAGAAACCAATCAGACTTCCTGCTGCGGTTCAGGTAGTCGTTCCACAGAAGTATACTCCATTATGAGTGATGATTATGATCACCTGGAAGGATATATTCCCGATGCAGATCTAAAACTGGGATGCGGACTTCCGACAATGTTTGCAAAGATCAAACCGGGCGATACGGTTATAGATTTGGGAAGCGGCGCAGGCAACGACTGCTTCATCGCGAGAGCCGAAACCGGAGAGACCGGAAAAGTCATTGGCATTGATTTTACCCCGGCCATGATTGAAAAAGCCAGGGAAAATGCAGACAAACTGGGTTACAACAATGTGCAATTCCGGTTGGGTGATATCGACAAAATGCCGGTTACTTCCAATGTTGCCGATGTTATTGTAAGCAACTGTGTGCTGAACCTGGTTCCCAACAAAGAAGCTGTATTTCAGGAAATTAGTCGTGTGTTAAAACCTGGAGGACATTTCAGTATTTCGGATATTGTGCTGAAAGGAACTTTGCCGGAAAAAATTAAATCCGCCGCCGAAATGTACGCCGGATGTGTGGCCAGCGCCATCGACATGGATGAATATTTGGGATACATCAGGGACGCAGGTTTCAAGAATATCGCGCTGCAAAAACAAAAACCAATCATTGTTCCCGATGATATTTTGAAAGATTACCTGAACGAAGAAGAAATTACAGTTTACAAAAGTACGCCAACAGTCATTTTCAGTATTTCGGTTTATGCCGAAAAGCAGGAACCTTGTTGTTCTTCAAAAGGCGGTTGCTGTTAAAAGGTTGTAAAACAATAATAATGGTTCAAGCCTCTGCTTGGACCATTTTTTATATCAACAGGGATTTAACCGGTAAAATAGAGTTCCGTTTCAATCATTTATTCACCAGTTCAGCTGTGGCAGATTTACTTTCAGCTTCCGACTTCAGATACTCCAGATGCGCTTTGCTTTTTCGCCAGTAAAAGTAAAAGGGCAATCCTGAAAAAATGAGAAGTAATCCGACTACTGATTTTACCGGTGATTCAAAAAAAGTAAGGGAAAGCAACGTCAAACAAAACAAAACGAAAATCGCGGGGACAACCGGATAGCCAAAAGTTTTGTACGGACGCTCCAGGTCTTTTCTTTTGATCCTTAAAATAATCACACCTAAAACAATCAATCCGTAGAATACAAAGGCGGCAATGATGACCAGATCGGTTAAAATAGCAAAAGAACCTGTTACAGTCAAAATACATGCCCAGATGCATTGATAGATCAGAGCTTTATGGGGAGTTTTGTTTACAGGATGAATGTCGCCGGCATTTTTAAAAAATAGGCCTTTTCGCCCCATGGCATAATAAATGCGTGCAGAAACCAGTGATGTCGCATTGGTACAGCCAAAAGTAGAGATCATGATCATGCCGCTGACTATATAAGCGCCTTCGTGTCCGAAGATTTTATTGATGACAGCCACAGCCCCGATAAAGTTAGGATCAGACAATCCTTTGGCCATCTCGTCAATGGGCATCACGTACAGATAAGCCCAGTTTACAATCGCATAAAACATGATGATAATAATGATTCCGATGGTCAAAGCACGCGGCATAGTTTTCTGTGGGTTTTTAAGCTCCTCGCCGATAAACCCCAGGGCAATCCAGCCTTCATAGCCCCAAAATGCATTGCGCATGGCGATGATCATGATGCTTACAAAAGCAAAAATCGTAAATCCCTGAACAGGATAACTGCTTCCCTTTGTGGCGAAAACCTGCCAACTTCCTACTTGACTGGTGATTGCAGAAGCAACTATAAAAGAGAGGCAAACTACGATAAAAAAAGTGAAAATCAGACTGACCAGTCCACCCTTTTTGGTTCCTTTTATGTTTACTATGGTTAGCCCGATAATTAAAAGACAGGTAATTATTTTAGCTCCTATGTTACTTAGCAGATGAATTCCCAGGAAGCTCATAGATTCCAAAGCCGGTGACAGATGCGGCAACGGAACAAAAGTTCCCACAGCCCCTGCAAAAACGTAGGCTACTGAAGCGATGGCTGCCGACTGGATAACCGTAAAACTTGCCCATCCGTAAAGAAATGAGACCAGTTTGCCGTATATCTGCTCCAGCCAGGAAAAAGGTCCGCCCGAATGCGGAAAGGCAGCTCCCAGTTCAGCAATACTCCATACGCCGAACAAAATAATGATTCCCGACAGTACCCAGGCAAGAATAACCAGGTCTGGTGATTGTAATTCATCAGCCATAGGCGCCACTTTCTTAAATACGCCAGAGCCGATAATGGCGCTCATAACCATGATGATAGCCATATTAAGGCCAAACGTTCTTACCAACTTGTTTTTTTGTGAGGCTTTTTCCTGCATAGGATTATTTTATTTGTTTCATAAGATCGCCTTATCCCGTATCAAACTGCAATACCGGAGGAACACCCAGACCCTGAAGGAAAGGTGCCGTTAAAGACAGAATAGTCCTTTCATTTATTTCTACTTACCGGAGATCTCCAAACATGAGATCAAGTGGCAGATATGATGCTGTTTTTCTTAATTCTGTAAAGAATTTTCGGTCAGAAAAACGAATTCTGCTGAAACAAATCTATAAAAAATATCTGAATTGTTTGGGAATCCCCTTTTTTACCTGGAATCAAGCGTCCTCTTGGACCATGAATACCCTGAATTTGTATTTCTTGTTAAACAGGAATAAGGTTTTCCTTCTCAGGGTTGAACTTTGATAAATAGCCCCGGGTTGAAACCCGGGGCATATCAGCAAATCAAAATCAATTTTTGAAAACAAATTTGTCTCCGGCAACATCAATCAAAATGGGCTTTTCGATGTTGACCTTAGCGGCAAGGATCATCTTGGAAAGTTCGTTCAGTACTTCACGCTGGATAACCCTTTTCAAAGGCCGGGCTCCGAACTGCGGATCATATCCCATTTGAGATAACTTCTTAACCGCAGGCTCGGTAATTTGAAGCTCAATGTTGTTTTTCTGTAACATTTTCTTTGCCAGCTCAAATTGAAGCCGCACAATGCCTGTAATTTCATTTCGCGAAAGCGGTTTGAACATGATGACTTCGTCGATTCTATTCAGGAACTCCGGACGGATGGTCTTCTTCAGTAACTCGAACAGTTCATTTCGCGTTCTTTCTACAACTTCCGTTTCGTTAGCATCGGTAATCTTTTCAAAATTTTCCTGAATAAGAAGCGAACCAATGTTGGAAGTCATGATGATGATCGTATTTTTAAAATCAACAACCCTGCCTTTGTTGTCGGTAAGCCTTCCGTCATCCAGCACCTGCAACAGGATATTGAATACATCGGGATGGGCTTTTTCTATTTCATCCAACAGCACTACCGAATAGGGCTTACGCCGGACGGTTTCTGTCAACTGGCCGCTTTCTTCATAGCCCACATATCCTGGAGGCGCCCCAACGAGTCGCGAAACCGAATGCCGTTCCTGGTATTCCGACATATCAATCCGAACCATGGAGTTTTCGTTGTTGAACAGGAATTCTGCCAAGGCTTTGGCCAGCTCCGTTTTTCCCACACCGGTGGTACCAAGGAAAATGAAAGAACCAATCGGCCGCCGTTCGTCCTGCAATCCTGCACGACTGCGACGGATGGCATCTGCAATGGCCTGTATGGCATCATCCTGGCCCACCACGCGGCGGTGCAATTCATCCTCCAGATGCAACAGCTTCTCCCTTTCGCTTTGCAGCATCCGGTTCACTGGAATTCCCGTCCATTTAGAAACTACTTCAGCGATTTCTTCTGCCGTAACTTCTTCATTGATCATGGGCTTGTCGCCCTGAAGTTTTGTCAGCTCTTTTTTGAGCTTTTCGGTTTTAGCTTCCGCATTTTGGATTTTCCCGTAGCGGATCTCGGCTACCTTGCCAAAATCACCTTCACGTTCAGCCTGCTCGGCAGCAAACTTGAAATCTTCAATTTCTTTTTTTGTTTGCTGTATCTGATCCACCAGTTCTTTTTCTGCCTGCCACTTGGCACGCAGGTCATTTCGCTGCTCGTTTAGGTTGGCCAGTTCTTCATTGATGATGCCCAGCTTGGCTTTGTCTTTTTCCCGTTTTATGGCTTCTTTCTCTATTTCCAATTGCCTGATACGCCTTTCAGCGGCTTCCAACTCCTCCGGGAGGGAATTGATTTCCAGTCTGAGTTTGGCACCAGCCTCATCAATCAGGTCGATGGCTTTGTCAGGCAGGAACCGCTCGGTGATATAACGTTGCGATAATTCAACAGCTGCAATGATGGCTTCGTCCAGAATACGTACTTTGTGATGGGATTCATACCGCTCTTTTAAGCCGCGCAAAATGGAAATAGCAGACTGTGTGTCTGGTTCATTGACCATAACCTGTTGGAAACGGCGTTCCAACGCTTTGTCTTTTTCAAAGAACTGCTGGTATTCTTTTAATGTGGTTGCACCGATGGCGCGCAGTTCTCCCCGCGCTAAAGCAGGTTTAAGAATATTGGCAGCATCCATAGCCCCTTCTGATTTTCCGGCGCCAACAAGGGTGTGAATTTCGTCAATAAAAAGAATGATCTCGCCTTCGGAACCAATTACTTCCTTAATCACACCTTTCAAGCGCTCTTCGAATTCGCCTTTGTATTTGGCTCCTGCGATCAGGGCGCCCATATCCAGCGAAAACAAGCGTTTTGATTTCAGATTTTCGGGTACATCGCCCTTCACAATGCGGTAAGCAATACCTTCTGCAATGGCGGTTTTCCCTACACCCGGTTCACCAATCAGAATGGGGTTGTTTTTGGTTCTTCTCGACAAGATTTGCAATACACGTCTGATCTCTTCGTCACGGCCTATCACAGGGTCCAGCTTTCCCGTAGCGGCCATTTCATTCAGGTTGATGGCATAGCGGCTCAGAGCATTGTACTGGTCTTCGGCACTCTCACTTTTCACCGAAGCTCCTTTCCGTAAATCTTTGATAGCGGAAAGCAGGGCACTTTTGTTTATGCCGTTGTCTTTGAGTAGGGTAGAAGCGGTGCCTTTCACTTCCAGCAATGCCAGTAATAAATGTTCAATGGAAACAAAGTCGTCTTTAAATTCAGCAAGATAGGAGGTGGCTTTCTGCAATATCTGCTCCAGTTCTGAAGATAAATAAGGCTGACCGCCAGAAACTTTAGGAAGTGAATCGATGATTCGGTCAACCGCCTGTGAAAAGACGGGAAAATCAACGTTGAGTTTTTTCAGCAAAAACGGCGTTGCATTTTCATCGACCGTCAAAATTCCTTTCAGCAGATGGATGCCTTCAATAGCTTGCTGGCTTTTCTGGGAAGCCACTTCCTGTGCTTTTTGAAGCGCTTCCTGCGATTTTATTGTGAATTGATTTAAGTTCATAAGTTTTCTCCTTTACGGAGATGTTGAAAGCAAATGTTTCTCCAAAGCCAACATCTTTATAAAAACCTGAAAAGATGACAGTTAGAAATAATAATAAATGTCAATTTGACGGATTCTATTCTATTTTAAAGTAAATTTTTCAAAAACAATCTCTTTGAAGAAGCAGGATCAATAGATTACAACAATTCCTTTTTTGGCCAGTTGTGCCACTTCAGATTTCAGTTTTTGATAATCCGGTTTAGTAAATCCGCAAGGATTATGCTGTGTTAACAAAAGTCTCAAATTGGTTTTTCCCAGCAGTTTCCATGGGAAATGTGTGATCTGGTTATGTTGAAAGTCAAGCTCGTACAGAGCAGGCATAACAGAAAAGTCGGGAATGGTTTTAAGCTGATTGTAGCCGATACCTAAAACCTGCAATTTTTTCAGGGAAGTAATCCACGAAGGTATTTGGGTGATCTCGTTATGATGAAGATACAAATGGGTAAGGTTTTTCAGGTTCCGCAGTGTATCAGGGATAGCATGCAGGTGGTTAAACGCGAAGTAAAGATGTTTTAAATGCGTTAAACTACCCAGCGCCGGGGGAAGTGAATCCAGCGAATTGTAATAAAAATCCAGCTCTTCCAGATAATGAAGGTGAAAAACTTCCGGGGGAATGCTTGTAAATTTGTTATGATAAAAAATGAGGATCCGTAAGCTGTCGAGTTTGGCAAAAGATGATGGAACTGATGATAATTCATTCTTTCCCAGATTCAGATTTCTCAGATTTTTCAGCAGAAAGATATTTTCGGGAATACGGGTTAAATGATTGGCTCCTATTTGAAGGAGCTTCAGATGCTGTAACCTTTTAAATGTATTTTTATTCACTTTCAGGCGGTTGTAATTTATTTCCAACTCTTTAAGTCCCCGCAACTTCACCATCCAGTGCGGAATACGTTTGATTTTATTGTGATTAAGATATAGTGTTCTTAAATGAGTCAGTTTTTTGATGGAATGGGGGATACGCCGGAGCTCATTTTCTGACAATATTAAAGTTTCGACAGAATCGTTGGGTTGAAAACGAATATGACGAATGTCGTCGTTTGTTAAAGTAATTGATTTCAAATAAGGGGAAATAGATACGGCACCAGAAATTCTTTGGTATTTATTCCCGGAGCTTCTTAATTCAACGATCCTATTCAATCGACTGATATCGGGCCAGTGATCAAATTCTATCCTGTCGAACTTTAGTTTTGTAACCGTATCAGGCGTTTGCAATAAATTGAAAAAGTGATCTTGTTTCCATTTCAATTCTTTTGGATCCTGACCAAATAACTTCCTTCTCACTGAATCAGTCAGGGTATGATGTTTTTTATCCAACTTAATGACTCTCTGTCCATAAGAAGGTACAAATAGCCCAGTCATCAGAATTAATATGAACGCCCATTTTAAAGTTTTCATTTGGTTTTGAATTTAAATAATTGCGAATATAACTAAACTTTTAGTTGATTATTGTGTATTTATTAAAAATTCTTTTTTGGATGAAGTTTTTTAAGCAAAATTGGTTTTAATCCGTCTGATTAGAATTCAAAAAAATGATTTCCTATAGCAACTCAATAGATACTTTTGTATTGAATCAGATATCCGTTATATTCCTACTTTTGAAAAAAAAAGATCATGAGCGATACAAAATTGACTTTGGTAATTGGTGCCAGTGAAAAACCGGAACGATTTTCCAATAAAGCCATTAATCGGTTAAGGAAGTATGGCCATCCTGTGGAAGCCATCGGACTGCGTCCTGGCGAAGTGGACGGGGTAGCTTTTAAGACGGGCTTTCCGGAGTTGAAAGACATCGATACCGTAACATTATATATAGGCCCTGCAAGACAACCTCAATATTATGATTATCTGTTGGGTCTGAAGCCAAAACGCATTATTTTTAATCCGGGTACGGAGAATTTAGAATTTATCGAAAAGGTCAGAAAACAGGGCATTGATCCAGTAGAAAACTGCACCCTGGTGATGCTTGATTCCGGCATATTCTGAGCCGTCTTTAAAAAACATAAGCAGCGATTTTTCTTGATCATCCACGTTGCAACAGTTCAAAATAGAACGGGCGACGCAAATGGGAATTATTTATATTTTTGTTTGACCTTAAACGAGGATACCATCTTCATGAAGAAATTTTTGAAACGCTATCTCATACTTGTTGCAGGCATGCTGTTTTCTGCTTCACCGTTGTTTGCACAGCTGAACTGTACCATTTCCATCGATCGCTCATTACCTGTTTGTTATGACGGTTACTTTACACTCAGTGTGCAACAGGTAGATGGTTTGCAATACGACTGGAGCCCGGGCGGACAAACTACTTCCTCCATTACTGTGAGAATCAAACAACCGACCAATTATACAGTCACCGTCACTGATCCGCAGACGGGCAATACCTGCACCAGCCAACCTTTTTTGGTTACCCTTCGTAAAAAGATCAATATCTCGTTCCAGCAATTGCAGTTAACGTGCAGCAATGCCGATAATGACAACGGAAATACAGCTCAGGTTCAGGCTTTTGCATCAGGCAAATTTGCTTCAGGACAATATCACTATTTATGGAATGTCAGCCCCATACAGGTTGCCCCCGGCAATCCATCGTTAGCCATCGGTTTGAAAGCGCATCAGAACTATGCGATCAAGGTTACCGATCTCAACGGTTGTTCTTCCGATAGCAGTTTTTATACCAAAGCCTATCCTAATCCGGATGTGCTGATAATCACAAACCCGGATACCGTTTATATTCAGAACCCGCGTGTTAAATTTTCATTTACTGGACTTTCTGTAGATACCACTTCGGTTTCGAACAGCTTTTGGGAAATTGATCAGGATCAGAATACATACTCTGGAAGGGCACTTGCATACACGTTTCAGACCATGGGGACCTATAACGTGTATTTACATATTTTTAACCAGCAGGGCTGCGATACGGTTTACAGTACTTCGGTGAATGTTTTGCCGGTGAACCTTTTCATTCCCAATGTCATCACGCCGAATGGCGACGGTATTAACGATTATTTCGTAATCTCTGAAAAAGGTTCAAACCAACCCATAAACAGCTTTTATGAAAGCTCTAACCTCATTATTTTCAATCGATGGGGGAAGAAAGTGTACCAATCCACAAACTATCAAAACGACTGGAATGGTGGGCATTTGCCTGATGGTACGTACTTTTATGTTTTAAAATGTAAAGGATATAAAGATAAAAGCGTGGTTTATAAAGGGAGTGTAACTATCTTTGCAGGACGTTAATCAGTTAATAATTAAATAATGAGAAAGGTCAGTCTTTTAATGGTATTAGTAGGGTTTCTTTTTCTGGGTGCTTGTCAAAACCTGACTCCCAGTGGAAAAACAGCGGCAAATTCTTCAGAAAAAACGGCCGTTTCTGACACTATCAATGAAAAACTTCCGGTGATGACTTTCACAAAAACCGTTCACGATTTTGGTAAAATGGTTCAGGGAGAAGTGGGGAAATACAATTTTCATTTCAAAAATACCGGTAGTGCCAACCTGATTATTAAAGGTGTGGAAACAACATGTGGTTGTACCGTAGGAAACTATCCGCATCATCCCATTAAACCAGGCGAAGAAGGGGATCTTGCCGTGACTTTCAACAGCTCGTTTAAGCAGGGTTATCAGAATAAGGGTGTGATGATCATGGCTAACACAAATCCCGGACAGATTGTTTTGACCATCCGGGCGCAGGTTTCATTGCCAAAGAACAATTAAAAACTGTTTATATATTTAATTTACTTATTTTTAACAGCTTATTCAAGCATATTCAACTATTTTATAAAATCAATTTAAAATGAACACATTATTTCTTTTATTACAGATCACATCGAAAAGTGGCGGAACCGCTTGGGGGCAATTATTACCTTTATTTCTGATATTACTGGTATTTTATTTCTTTTTCATTATGCCGCAAACTAAAAAGAATAAGGCTCAGAAAAAATTCAGGGAATCCCTGCAAAAGGGTGATAAAGTGCTTACTATCGGTGGTATTCATGGTAAAGTTACTGAAGTTAAGGAAAAAACAGTGGTCCTTGAAATAGCTCAGAACCTTAAAATTACTATTGAAAAATCAGCCCTTTCTATTGACGGAGAAACCGTACGCCAGAAGTAAGATTCTGCTGAAACTTTGAAGGCTCCGTATAGCAGTGCTTTAAGCGTGCAATACGGAGCCTTTTTGTTAATTTTAGTAATCTGAAAACGTGGAGAAACAGATCTTGGTAGCGGTTCCTTAGGAAATGCGGAACAAGACAGGAATGGACATTCCCTTTCTATTTCAGCTGTTTCAATATCCTGTTTAACCTGGGTTGGACAAACCAAACACCAATGGGAAATGCAAAAAGAAGAAGGACGTCCATGATCAGTTCCCGGAATTTGGCTTCCCTGTTCAGTTCAATGGATTTCAAAGACTTTGGTATAATGTAAAAGATGTAAAAAATTGCTAACACGGTCACAGGAACAATGATGAATAAAATCCATTCAGGAAAGATCATCCCTTCTTTCGCCAACCGTTCCAGATTGATCTCTGCGGAGCCCATAATGCTGAATAATATGGCAAGGATCAAAAGGCTGCTCTTAAACTTGTAAGGATTGCGGGGAAAATTGTTTACAAATAAACCACAGTTCAATAACCATAAAAAGAAGAGCGTTAGAGTAATGAGGTTGGTGAAGACTGAAATTTCAAGTGCGGTGACACCACCAAGTGAAAAATCACTTTGCCACAGTGTCAGGCCGGTAAAATAGACCACGTAGAGAATAATAAATACCTGCCAGTGTTTTAGTTTTAGGATATTTTTCATAATTGATGTGTAGAAAATTGAACTTATTTCATCGGAAAAATGCAGCAAAAACAACGACGAAAACGAAAATCACAATATAAAGTGATATGATAACTATAGCCATAACTCCGGTAAACTGAAACATTGATTTCAGGTTCTTAAAAGCCGATGTCAAAATATTTTGGTCGTTGAATTTGATAGCATCTTTTGCTTTGTTGGAGAATCTATACAAGTAGGTTGTCGGGAATATATAGAGTACCACTAGTAGAACGTTCTTGATATAGTATTGCAAATAAAGATATTTTTGTATCTTTG
>CAZPPK010000082.1:0-12803 GCA_964588415.1 uncultured Lentimicrobiaceae bacterium | reverse complement strand
GGATTAATTCCCCGCCCCTTGGGGCGATTAATAATCTCCTTTTGATACCCCCGCTACTCTGCGGCGGGGGTAGTTCATTTTCTTTTGATTCCTAAATTAACCACTCAAGCTCATCCAATGAAATTCCTTCCTTAGCAATAGCATCTACTATCCTTAACCAGTAATTTGATTCTCTCATTTCCCTTAATGAGATCCTGACTTTGTTGCTGAAGTCCGCTTTTGACGAACCTGCCTGCGCTTCTTCATAATTAGAACCTGAAGATGTAGATGATTTCGCCAACTGATATTTTATTACTTTGTATTCGGTCGTATCAGGCAACTTTCTTATAAATTCTAAAGATCGCACAGCAAAATCAAATAACCGTTTCGACAAATCATTTCCCATACCATTAAATATTTAGCAAAAAATACGTATTCTTTTATAAATCATAAACTTATATTCACCCCTTTCTTTTATCTTTAAATTTTTATCCTTTGTCTTAGTAAATGTGTTTCACCAACACAGGCCCCAACTGCCTTACCACAGAATAAGGCATTCTTTTCCAGACAGATGAGAGCCATTTCTGGTTTTTGATACTATTATCTCCTGTCTGATAAATCGGGACATCCACAACAGGCCAATGACTTTTATACCGGTGAACACTCCCATTAATGGTGCTCCTTCCGAAAGAATATATTTTTGCATTTTTTGAAAGAGCATATAAAATCATTTGCCAGTGCAGGAAATCTGACACATAATTTTTGTAGGCAACCTGGCAGGTGGCAAACCATGTACTTTCATAAAAATCTCCATAGGATAATAACAAAGCAGCTCCTACCACCTTTTGTTGCCGTGTTACCAAAAATATCAGCGATTCACCAAAACGATAATTTTCTATAAGGTTTTGAAAAAAACTTCTTCCATAAGCTGGGGACCCCAGACTATGTACTTTTTGGGAATAAACCTTGTAAAATGATGAAATCAACTCTTTTCCACCAATTTGTATATCAAACCCTGAATTTTTTGCTTTAGCAATTTTCCGCCTTAAGTTTGATTTCAGCTTTTTTAAAAGCTCATCACCAGTCTGGGGCAATGGTAAAAAACTGCTCACCTTCTGATATGATTTTTTCAAAAAGCCTGGCTGAATCGTACGTATGAATGTGTTTTCATTAAAATATTCTAATGATGGGAATACATCTATATCAACCTTGTAAAACCCTTTATCAAGCCTTTCTTTTTGAACCAGAAAGATTAGTTTTTGAATTGTGATTTCATCCGGTTCAAAATAATCATCAGGCTTGTTAATGAAACCTCCGTAAGAGAAATGAGGCAGGCTAACCCAGCTTTTGCCCGTATTAACCAATGGACATAGCCCTATCGGCTCATCTTCCCTAAAAAAGATAAAATAATACGGTTTCCAACGGAAATACCGGACGTAAAAATCAAAAAGTGATGGATTGAAAGAGAAGGGAACTTGGGAGGGAACAGGAACAGACGAAAGGAATTGGTTCCAATGGAAAATTGCTAAATCTGTGTTTAGTTGGATAATGTCAGACATCTGTTTTGTGATCTTTGCCACTCGTTATCCCTTGAAGGGGAAAACAGTACGCATTAATCTTGTTGGTTTGAGAATATTTTGTTCAGAACCGATAAAACGTTCCTAAAGGGTAAAAAAAGCGAGAGGTCCTTTTAAAAATCGTAATACAAATTTCTCAAAGAAGTTCTTAGCCCAAAGTAAAAGTAGTGTGTATTAGCTGAAGATGTAGATGTCCTCAGGTTGCGGAAAACAGCGCCCACCGTAAAATTCAGATTGTAGGCAGGGTTAATTAAAAATGAAGCGCTTAGGTTCTGGTAGAGTAACCGGATCTTAATTCCTTGTCCTACGTAATTTCCATATTCCTTAACGCGGGTATTGTATGATTTATAGATATCCCCGCCATAATTCATGCCCGGCGGATCCTGGCCGTAGATGGAATACAATAATTCATATTGAAAGTAAAACCTTTTATAATTGTAGCGGGCAAAATTCACCGACTCCCAGAAATTTGCCCCAAAAGGATCCGCCAGCGGCTGATTATAGGCGCCATAATTGATACTTTCAAATTGTTCTGAATAGGTGTATGGAGGAACATAATTAAACTCCGTCTGTAAATACAGATTCTTTACACGAAATGCATCATAGGTTTTAAATCCAAGCTGAAATCCTTGTTTGTTATCCCAATATCCCTTGCCAGCCAAAAATTTACTAAGAACAAACTCATCAATAATTACCTGCCCGTAAAAAACATTGTGTTTCCCTGCAATTATACTAAAGTTTGCACCCAGTAAAGCATTATCGGGCGATCCAATGCTGAATTCTGTCGGCCTGAGAAAAATAACAGGATTTAAATATTGGAGATCAAAACCTCTGTAATTTCCAGAATTATCTGTGGCGCTCCAAATTACGGCATCAAACAAGCTGAATGAGACCCGTTTGGAAATCGCCCAGCTTAAGTAATGAATGGCAGAATACTTCCGGGCATAACCTCCCGACAAAGTACTATCCTGCAAATCAATATATTGATTGTAGAGAACCTGATATTTTAAATGCCAAACATTTAACGTGGCTTTGAAAAACAAATTACTGGTGGAATTATCCGACAAAAGAAGTGACCGATAACCGTCTCCAAAAAAATTCTTACCATGCCCAAATTGAAATACGAAATATTTACCGGCCTGCCAGGCAATATAACCTGTTGCATCGCTGTAATCAAATCCGCTCCCATTTAGGTAAAAATGCTGACCTGTATTATTCAGCAAAACCTGAATCCTTCCTTGCCCTGGAACTACCAAATGATTCTCAACATAAGACGCCACATATCCTGGAAAAGTAGCCTGGTTTTCATAAAAATTCGCGTAAAACACAAAATGCTTTCCCAGTGTTCCTTTAAGCTCCAGCCCCCTAGTATTTACCCAGGTATTTTTACCATCGACAAAATCATGGCCCACTGAAAAATTCATCAAGGGGTTAATTTGCAAAGAAAAATCCTTGTTAGTTAATGAAATTACATTGTCATTGAATATTTTGTCCCAGGCTTTTTGTTCCCATTTTTGTCCAAAAACATGGTTTATCCTTTGCATTGTCTGTATGGAATCAATATTTATGGCGGCTTTTACATCCCAATAATTATAGGGTCGTATAGATGTATGAAAACGGAAATCTTTACTATAAAGTTCCCGTAAAAGATTGGTGCTAAATTGATCATTAAGTGGCATATAACCACTTTGAGAAAAAGCCTGTATGCTTGTTAACAGGATCAGACAAATAATGACAATCTTTGAGAGTTTTCTGTTCATCTGAAACAGGTTTAGATACTTAAAATGCTGTAAAGAACAACTTCGCAGAGGGCTGTTATATTGTATATCTCAAAATATAAGCAGGCATCAATCTTATTTTTCAAATTTACATTTATGAAATCCAAACTTAGTCAGAGTCTGTTCTTCAGCGTATTAATCAATATTTGCAGAATAACGACCGATTATATTTTTTTTATGACGCCTTCTAACAATGTAATATGGAATAAAAGAAAGTATTCCAGCCAATAAAATCAACATTGATATATGGTAACTGATATTCATATTCCGCAACCAAAATGATAACAAAATGAAAAGAACATTAAAAAACAAAAGGATGAGCGTCGCTTTTTGATGGTTACCGGTTATTTCCAACATGTAATGGTGAATATGCCGTTTGTCCGGCTTAAAAGGTGAAACTCCCTTCATCGTGCGTACAAGCATCACCCTTATTGTATCAAAAATCGGGATAATCAAAACACCAATGGAAACGGAAGGAGCAGCCTTTATAAAATAAGCACTACCCACATTCATAGCTGCATTAATCTCATTAAACTTGATCGCGAAAATAGATAATATGAAACCCAGGAGCAGGGAGCCGATATCCCCCATGAATATTTTATTGGCTTTTGAAAAAAAATTGAAACGAAAGAAAGCAAGCAATGCGCCCACCAATATAGCAGCCATCGCAGCAAGTTCAATATGTCCCGTCAGGTAAAACCATGTGCCGAAAGTCAGGGAAGCCAAAATACCAACACCTGAAGAAAGCCCGTCAATACCGTCTATCAGGTTAAAGGCATTAATAATGGCCACAACCACAAACAGGCTCGCAAAATCACTGAAAGAAGGGCTAAGGGCGTACATTCCCATAAATCCATGCAAACTGGTAATTCTTATGCCGCCCATATCGATAATAATTCCGGCCGCAATAATCTCACCTACCAGTTTTTTCGCAGCGCTCAATTCTGAGATATCATCTTTCAATCCCAAGAAGAAAATAATTACAGCGCCGGCCATCGCAAACTGGAAATAAGGTATCCGCGGGATGTCAAGAAAAATCATGGAAGAGATGATGAAACCTGCAAAAATAGCAATCCCACCTAAGGTGGGAGTTGTTTTTTCATGTGAAGTACGTCCATTGGGAACATCATACAGATTTTTTAATCTGGCTACATCCAAAATCGAAGGTATTGAAATATAGGTGATAATAAACGCTACCACAAACCCCTCGATCAAGGCAATCGGCATATTCTGACTGACATCCGGTAAAACCATTTCTAATTCCTTTATTCAACACAAAATTAAAGCAAAAATTCTCTTATCAAAAAATATTAATTGAAATGTTTTCCCCATTACATACAATACCGTTAATATCTCAGATTATACAAAATAAGGTCATAAATCATTTTATGGTGGTATATATTTTAATCCTTCAACTTCTCAATTTAACTCCTTCTTCCTCAAATAACTTCAAAACAATGAACTACCCCCGCCGCAGAGCAGCGGGGTATCAAAAGGAGATTATTAATCGCCCCAAGGGGCGGGGAATTAATCCCTTGTCCGCCTCAGGCGGATTAAATCACCTTCTTTTGTCAAGCACCTGAAATACAGAATTATTACTGATAAATTCAGGCACGATTTCCTTCATCTTCTGAACAATCATAAACTCATCTTTTTCAATGATAAGCTCCGTCAATTCATTGATGAACTTCGTAACTTCCTTGATGGTAAGTCCTGAAACACGGGCACGCATAATCTTCGGATGCGGTGTAAGCAGTAAATCCTCGCTGTTTGTAAGAAGCTCTTCATAAAGTTTTTCTCCCAATCGCAAACCCGTTTCTTGTATCTCAATATCTACTCCTGGTTTAAAGCCGTACAGTTGTATCATCTTCACTGCCAAGTCATAAATTTTCACCGGTTGGCCCATGTCGAAAACAAAAATGTCATCCCCTTTTCCCATAGCTCCTGCTTCCAGCACCAGGCTACACGCCTCCTGAATGGTCATAAAATAGCGTGTAATCTCTTTTTGGGTAATGGTAATCGGTCCTCCCTGTTCTATCTGCTTGCGAAATAACGGAACCACTGAGCCATTGGAACCCAGCACATTTCCAAATCGCGTAGTTACAAATCGTGTTTTCCCGTTGGCAAGACTGTGGACATAAATTTCAGCAATACGCTTGGAAGCTCCCATAATGTTCGTAGGATTCACAGCTTTGTCAGTAGAGATCATAACAAATTTTTCCACTTCAAATTTTAATGCCAGATCCGCCATGATCTTGGTGCCAAATACATTTACCATCAAAGCTTCATATGGGTTCTCTTCCATCAAAGGCACATGTTTGTATGCTGCTGCATGAAAAATAATATCGGGCCGGTATGTTTCCATGATGTTGGTCATACGGAAACGGTCTTTGACGCTTGCCACGATGAATTCTATCAAATCATAATTACCCTTTTCCTTTGCTGAGACATTCAATTCATATTGCAGCGTATAGATAGAAGATTCTGCCTGATCCAGAAGCACGATCCGTTTTGGGGAATGATTTAAAACCTGCCGGGCTAACTCACTTCCAATGGAACCTGCAGCCCCGGTAATCAAGATAACTTTATTCTTTAGTTCCCTGTAAACATTTTTACTATCCAGCAGTATGGGGTCTCTTTGCAATAGTTCCTCGATCTTTACCCTTTCCAGTTGATGTGCATTAAATTGCCCGTTGATCCACAAATTCAGGGCAGGTACGACCTTAACCTGAATTCCAATTTCCAGGCATCTTTCTATAATTTCCTTCTTTTTCGAAGGGGACATGTTAGGAACAGAAATGATCAGTTGCTTTACATTATGCCTTTTAATATAAGAAGAACGAAGCGCCACGAAGTAAGAAACGATTGGGATTCCCTCCAATGTTTTATAAGCCAGATAAGGATTGTTATCAATAAAAGCGATCACTTTGTAATTATATTCTTTGTCTTCCAGCAGGGTATTCTTTGTTAAGACCCCAGCTGTTCCCGTTCCGTAAACGATCACCCCTATCCGGTTTTTCTGATCCAGACGAATGATTTTGTTGTACACACTTTTAACAAAAAACCTACTGCCAATAAGCGCAACCAGAAGCAACAAATACTGAAGGATCAGAACAGAAAAAGAAGGCTCTTCTCCTGCTGTTGTTGATTGTAAATGTCCGGATACAATCGAAAAAGCCACAATAACAACAAAAGCCCATGTTATTGCTTTAAATATATTATAAGCATCCGAAAGACTGGTTTGCCTGACTATTCCCGAAAAGGTGCGGAAAAACAAAAAGGCACCCACATAGATAACCAAAATAACCCTTAACTGAAATAAAAAGATAGAAGGTTGAAAATCCAGAAAATTAAAGTTGCTTTGAACCAATAAGGCGAGCCAAAGTGTAAATACCACAAGAAATACATCTAGAGCAAAAACAAACCACCTGGAAATATACCGTTCGGATAAAGAGTCTATAATTAATTTCACCATAGGGTTTTATCACTTTATCATTTAGAAAAATGGCTGCCGGTAAAAAGACACCCTTCCTATACTTGATTTTATGTAAAAATACAATTTTTTTATTTACGATGCAGCCATGGATTTCATGCCGGAAACCAAAACAAATTAAGCTTTTAGCAGTAATCCTATTATTTTGCAAATATAGTCCAGCTCGTCCTCTTTCATAAAAGGAAAGATTGGCAAGGAAACATTGCCCCGCCATGTTTTTTCTGCGTTGGGAAAATCTTCAGCATTTAACTGATATTTTTTTTTGTAGTAGGTCATATTGTGAAGCGGCTTATAATGCACCGAAGTACCTATTCCGGCTTCTGCCATCTTTTCAATGAATTCATTTCTTCCCAGAGGCACATTCTCTTTTAATACTATCTGAAACAAATGCCAGGCATGATCCTGAAAAGATACATGAATCAAAGGAAGATCAATGAAATCTTCCAAATCGTCAAGATGATCAAAATAATATTCGGCCACCCGTTGCCGCTCTGCCCTAAAAATTTCAGCTTTTTCCAGTTGTGCCAAACCCAGAGCTGCATTCACATCCGGCATATTATATTTAAAACCGGGGGCCATCACATCATACTCCCAAGAATATTTACTTCCTGTGTAACGGTTCCAGACATCCCTGTCTATTCCGTGAAGCCGCATTTGCCCGGCTCTGTGGTATATTTCTTCATTCGTAGTAGTCAACATACCACCTTCACCCGTTGTAATGGTCTTATTGGCATAAAAACTAAAACAGGTTGCTTCCCCGAAAGAACCCACCATCTTATTCTCAATTTTACTGGGAAAAGCATGCGCTGCATCCTCCAGAATCCTGATATTCTGCTTTTTACAAATTTCTGTGATATTCCGGGCGTTATCCGAAAGCATTTTTGCAGCCTGTCCTCCATAATGTACCACAACCAAATAACGAACATCCGGATGCTTTTTAATTGCTGTTTCAAGAATCTCAGGGGTAATCAGATTACTCCCGTATTCCGTGTCAAGAAAAACAGGATCCGCCTGCAGGTAACGAATGACCTCAGCGGAAGCGGTAAAAGTCATGGAGGGGACAAAAACCTTATCGCCAGGGTGGACACCCAGCGCTTCCAATCCAAGATGCAAAGCCGAAGTTCCTGAATTAACAGCACAGGCAAAAGGTGCTTCCACATATTCTGCAAATTTCTTTTCCAAAGCCATTGCTTTGGTAGCAGTTGTTAACCAGCCGCTTTCCAGCACTTCCTGAATATTTTTCAGTTCATTCCCTGCCATTGGAACGCGGGCAAACGGGATTTTCATGTTTTTCTTCACTCGACCCAAACGGTTTTAATAGTTTTTAATAGAATTTTTATATCTCCCCAAAAAGTTCTGTTATTCACATAATCCATATTTAACGCTAGTTTTCTGGGCAAGATTATTTCCTTATAAGTATCCTCCGGATTTTCATGTTTTATGAGTAACGATTCTTCATTGCGAAACTCCAACGAAGCATAATCCGTTATTCCAGGCCTCACCTTATGGACCACTTTCCACTTTTCAGGATAAAACAAAGTCCATTCCCTGACTTCCGGCCGTGGTCCTACCAGCGACATTTCTCCTTTCAAAACATTAATAAGTTGCGGCAATTCATCCAATTTAGTCTTTCTTAATATTATTCCCAAATGCGTGATTCTGGAAATATCTCCGGCGTCAAAATTCTTCTTTTTCTCTGCAACAGCATGTTTCATGGTCCTGAATTTATACAACATGAAACGCTTTCCGGACTTTCCCACTCTCTCCTGAGCAAAAAAAGGAGAACCACCTTCGAAAATCACAATCAAAAGCGTGATGATGAGAAATACCGGGAGTAACACACAAAAGCCAACAAATGAAGCTACGATGTCAAAAATTCTCTTTACCATGCTTGATTGCTTGAAAACCAGAATCTGTATAAACTTTCCCCAGAATGGAAATTATGAAAATTCAAAAAATCTAACAGGTCGCTCCTTCGGGATTCAACATTATCTTAATTACCTCAATAGCTATTCCCACAAACGCACCAACCAACAACATTCCCAAAATAATAAAGGATGTCTTGGGCGCACTTTTCTTTAACGGAACTCTGGCTGGCTCAATAATGGTGAAAACCGGAGTATGATCCTGAACCTGAATTTTGGCTTTTTCCTGTATCTGTGCCAAACTGGTATAAACGCCGGCATAAAGATTGTTTTCTTTTTCAAGGCGTTCCCTTTCTGTTCTCGTGGTTGCTAATATCACATTGGCATGACTATCCATAAAATCTGCCAGCCGTTGCTGGGCAGCATAATAATTTTCCCGTGCATGGACAAACTGTTTGGATATGAATTCCAAATCCTTTTTTGCCTTTCCAGTATTATAATTTATCACGTAACGCTTCAGGCAACTCACCACCGAATCGGCCAGCAGGGCAGAAACAAGAGGGTCGTGAGCTTCAACTTCTACAGTAAGTATCTTGCTATTCCCCGACATGAGTTTATCATCCGATTTTCTAACAGCCACCTGGATCATATCATTCAGCGCTTTTAGCTGGTCCGACTGCCGACTGGACAAATGAAGGACCTCATTGCTTCCATTTTTAAGTACAGGCAAAGGATTGTTATTCCGGGCGGATGATTTAAAAATACCGGCAATTCTCCCTATAATAGAAGACCTGGAATGTTTTTTCAGGTAATCGGAAACTGTCATCTGCTTATCACCTTTGGAATCCATGATCGTTTGGTGCATCACGTCCAGCAAAAAAGGAGTACTTGCAACAACATCAGGATACAACTCGGGCGACAAAACATCACTGCCCGAAGAATTACCAAGATTTAATCCTATCATGTCACCGAGATTCATACCTGAGAGATTTCCCAACTGCCCCAGCAATCCGGAAGCGCCACTTTTCGCACTGGTTTCTGACAACAAAACCACTCGTGTGGTGTATTTCTTTGGGGTCACCAAAACAATAAACAGCGCCAGTACAAAAGCCACCGCTAACGAAATATAAATTGTTTTTCTTCCCAGGCTGATCCTTTTCAGAATATCATTCAAATCTATTCCATTTTTATTTTCCGGCGCCGATTTTATATTTTCTATGGGTTCCATATCTCTATCACAAATTTTCCACTTAAGGATGAATGGTCTTAATAATGGTAATAATCACCAATGCAAGGGATGCAAAGGCCGAGCTTAACCCAATTGCTGAAGATGCAGGTAACCTGCCCGAATTATGCGATTTCAAAGGAACAATGATCTCAGCCCCAGGGCTGATGGGTGGATAGCCTTTAAAGAACAGAAACTTTGACGTCTGTTTTACAGATCCATTGGCATAGATCACATACACATTCCTCCTGGATGCATCCCTGGTAAATCCTCCTGCGTTGGAAATATACTGTTGCAAGGACATCCCTTTCACAAAAGGAATCACATTGGGATGATAAACAGCACCGCTCACAGTAACTGTCTGAGATCTTCTCAGTATCTGAATAGAATCACCCGGTTGTACGATCAGGTCGGCAGACGAACCGGGATCTTTTAATATTTTTCCCAAATCAAGACCAATGACGCTGTATTTGTCGTGTGAAGTAACGATTTTATTCTTTTCCGGATTGTTGGCTGCATAAACCGTTTCAATGGCTTTTTGATGCAAGAGCAATGAAGTCTTCCGACGAATCAAACTGGCTCCTTTTAAATAGGCCTGTGAAGTAAGATTTCCTGCCTGCCTGATGATATCTGAGATACGTTCGTTCCGGTTGCGGATGGAATATTTACCCGGGAAATTCACCTCTCCATCTATGGAAACGAGCAATTGCGGGGTATAAGAAGGCGATTTCCGAACAAAAACCTGATCAAACGGATAAAGTTTGAAATTCTTCACGGAATCAGGCATATTCCCGTTTTTTTCAACAGAAAACTGGAAAGTCTGCGACAATTGATTGTTGTTTTTATTGGCCAGTGTATTCCTGATCCTGCGGGCAACATTAATGCGTGCCATCGATGCAGATTCAAGAATTCCACCAGCCTGAATGATCAAATCTTCAAGCCGGATATTGTCCGTAAAGGGATAAACGCCCGGATGTGCAACTTGTCCGTGAATTTGGACAAATGACTTTTCCCGGATATCAAAAACGGAAGGAATATGCACTGAATCATTATTTTGCAAATGGAAGGCAAGAGTTGAGCTCAGGAGTTTGGACAAGTCAACAGGAATGGTTTCACGCACCAAATCTTTTTTCAGACGATACACCGAAATCCTGTTTTTATAAGCATCTTCTCTCAAGCCGTCCGCATTGTGGATCAACTTCCTTAATGAATTGCTGCTGTCGAGAGAAAAAGCTCCGGGGCGCATCACGGCCCCTGTAATCTGAACACGATTTTCAAAACGATTCAAAATTGAATCAACCTGAACCACATCACCATTTTTTAGCTTGACGGTGTCATCCTCGTCAGAACTCACCACCAATATCTTTTTTTCCTGCGGAGTTTTCCTGATAATTTTAACTCGCTGTGTATAGGCTTTACCGGTAAAACCACCTGCATAATAGATCAAATCCTTCAGCGTTTCACCGGGTTTCATATCAAAGAACATATTCCGTTTTACCTGGCCTTTTATTTCCACACGATCCTGATAAGGGGAAACAAAAACAATGTCTTGATCCTGAAGCCGCATGTTGCCTTTCAGGAGGCCTTTGGTAAGAAACTCGTAAAAATCCAGTGTGGCAACCGTTTTGTTATTGCGGATTATTTTAACATCACGCAGAGATCCGTCGCTTGCAGGGCCGCCGGCAGCATACATAGCATTGAAAACTGAAGCAAGAGATGACAAGTCATAAGTTCCCGGAAGGGTTACTTCCCCTACAATGTTCACGCGGATACTCCTGATCCCGCCAAGGCTGAGCTCCATAAATGTATTTCCCTGATTGAGCCCGGCATAGATTTTACTGAGGTAATTTCTGATTTTTACAGTTGCCTTGTCAACGGTAAGTCCGCTCACGAATACAGGCCCAACTTTTGGGATGATAATCTTCCCTCCCGGGGAAACGATCTCCTGATAACTCCGCTGTGAAGCTCCCCAGACATCTATGTTCAAAATGTCTCCGGGACCCAATTGGTAACTCTTTGGAGTCGCAATATTTACCCCGGGATCAAAAGTTAACTCTTTATTGGTAAACAAGGAATATCCGAAAATACGATTGTTTCCCTTTTTTGGCATTTTGGCCAACCGTTTAGATAATGGTGCCGGGTAATTTGTATTTTGTCTTGGAATGATCCGCTGGCTGAAACCATTACTGTTATTGCCCGATTTAACAACATTTAAAATCTCTGCCCTTGTTTTAAGCTTATCAATTTCCGCCTGCGACATGCCGTGGGCACGTGCCAGCGCTTCAAGTTGAGAAGGAGACATACCCGAATTAATCGCCTTTTGCATTAAAAGTTTAATCTGCTCATTGGAAAGTTGTTCCGTGTTAATGGGCACGGCATTTGTTCCGGTATCAACCTGGGCCATCACCGGGGTAACTGTCAGAAGCATCAGGAAAAGCCCGGCTATTATAACTTGAACAAAGATTTTATAATTGCGCATAAGGTAATGTTGAAAGTCCAATTAAATAATAAGGGTTAAAAATAATCAATTTATTGAAACTACTATATAATACCAAAGGTTGTTAAAGGGATACCTCCACTTTTTCTAACTTTTTTGTCATCCTGAACGTAGTGAAGGATCTCTTTGGGTACTTTATTCTATCAGCCTCACTATTATTAAGAAGCGATTCTTCGTTACTCTCAGAATGACAGCTATTTTCAATCTTCAATCTCGTTATTCAAAAATTCCCAGGTTGGATTGAATATATTAATTAATTCTTCTTTTTTTCTCCTCACCCATCCCTTTATTTCCTTCTCTCTGTCAATGGCATGCTGAATGAAATCAAAGTGTTCATAATAAACTACCCCGAGGCAGAGCCATCGAGGTATTAAAAGGAGTTTGCTTTG
>CAZPPK010000081.1:0-12810 GCA_964588415.1 uncultured Lentimicrobiaceae bacterium | reverse complement strand
GATAAGTTTTTGTATTGATTTGATTGTTAATTGCTTAAATATACAAAAACTATCCTTATGTTTTTGAAAAATTTCTTTTTTCTTACGTCGAACTCAGGTTAATAGAGAATTAACGCTGCTTCGTTACGGATGATGGAATCCATTTGTTCCATAGTTTCCAGTTCGTTTTTCATATCCTGATTCCCGATTGTTAATAATTATCAAAAGCGGCGCAAAAATATTACTTCTATTCTAAACTCCGACAAATCAAAAATTATTTTCTTGTTTTTCAGTGAAGTGGCTCGTTGCAATATTAATTTGTTGAAACATTTTAATGAAGCTGTGATTTTTTTCTATATTTGCCATTGATAAGGGTTAAGGGAATCCTGTGAAAAACAGGAGCTGTCCCCGCAGCCGTAAGTTGTTTCATATTTTTGGTAACTCAAGCCACTGTCTGCCTTAGGCGGATGGGAAGGCTTCCAAAAATGCAATGAGCCGGAAGACCTGCCTTTATTATTGTTTTCGAAGCTTTCGGAGGAAAAGCTGGAGGAAATTACCTTTTCTTCCCCCTTTTATTCCAGGTTGGCTTATAAAATTAGGTTTAATCCGCCTGAGGCGGACAAGGGATTAATTCCCCGCCCCTTGGGGCGATTAATAATCTCCTTTTGATACCCCGCTGCTCTGCGGCGGGGGTAGTTCATTTTTTTATAATGTTTAACTCAAGGATTTTGAATGAAAAAAGTTGACGATTTAACGGTTTTACGGATCCGGGGATCAAAATTGCATTTATCCACCAAAGTATTTTCTTAACAATTATTTCAAACGGGGTTTTGTTATTGCATTTTTTATTGCAATGAATAGTTGGCTGTGAAACAAATTGTTTCACACAGAAATGTTATGAAATGAGGACTTCTGTTTTACTTCTTCTTTTGTTCAGCTTTACTGCAGCTTTTGGTCAAATGGTGCCTGACACCATTTCGATCCCTGAAGTTGAGGTTAGGACAGCAAGGCAATTGTCGCAGGCGGGAGTTACTTCTCATTTAATCGATACCCTGGCTATGAAGAGGGAAACAGATGCATCCCTTTCGGATTTGCTAAGCCGGTTTTCAACTGTTTTTATCAAAAGTGAGGGCAGGGGTGCGTTGTCTTCAGTTGCTTTCCGTGGAACAGCTCCTTCGCACACAGAAGTTTACTGGAACGGTATGAGTCTGCAATCACCCATGTTAGGACAGGTGGATTTTTCTCAGATCCCGGTTTACCTGATGGATAAAATAAGTCTGAGCCCGGGAGCCAGCTCGCTTATTGATGGAGATGGTGCTTTGGGTGGAAGTATTTATCTGAAAGACGATTTGGGCTGGTCAAAACAAGGACACGGGACTTTTTTGTCAGGATTTGGAAGCTTTGGTACGTGGAATGAATTTTTTCATCTGGAGAAAGGAAATAAAAATTTCCAATCATCTACAAGAGTGTATTACAACCGATCGGAAAACGATTTCCCGTTCATCAACAAGGACATTGCAAATATTGACCCTGTGACAGGAGCCTACATTTATCTGCGACAGCGAAATCAACATGCAGAATATTTGTTGGAAGGTGCCATGCAAAGCTTTGGCTTTCGCTTAAGCAAAAACACACTGCTGGAAACGCATTACTGGTTCCAGTATTCCGACAGGGCCATTCCCAGACTGAATACTTACGAAGGAAACGACAATTCCAATCTCAGCCGTCAGCAGGACCGGACGCACCGCGCCATAATGACACTTTCCCATTTTTCAAAAAAGGGGACAATCAAGCTGCAAAGTGGCATAAATTCGGAGAACCTGATTTATAAGATTCAAAACCAGGTTTATGGCGATGGCTATTATAATGCGTTGTACTCTCGGTCAAAAGTTTTAAGTTTTTATAATAAAGCACAATATCAGTTTCAGCCTTTCCAGAATGCACTGGTGAGAGTAGCCACTACATTTGATTTTTACCATGTTCAGACCCGTGATACGGTAAACCAAACTGGTTATAACCAATTCAGGAGAAACAAAGGCTTGATGTTATCCTGGCAACAGCAGCTGACCAATAATTTTTCCACGATGGTTCTTCTTCGCAAGGATTGGGTGAACCAATTTTCTATCCCGCTGATTCCTTATTTCGGATTTGACTGGGTGCTTTTTCAGAAACACAAACTTACTCTTCATGGAAACATTGCAAGAAACTATCACTACCCTGATTTAAATGATTTGTACTGGCAACCCGGCGGGAATCCCAATCTTCTTCCTGAAGAAGGACTGAATTCAGAACTTGGCATAAAGATATCCCTTATGGGGAAAAATATTAAAAGCCAGTTTGGATTGACGACGTTTTATAATGACATTAAAAACTGGATTATTTGGATACCAAGCCCCATGGGTTATTGGTCACCGCAGAATATTCTGCATGTAATTTCCAGTGGGCTTGAAGCAAATGTGACGGTTTCTTTTCCTGTTAAAAGAATGGTTGTCACGTTTAAAGCTAATTACTCTTTTACTAAAAGTATCAATCATGGCAATGCTTCACAATGGGGTACGGCTTCCATCGGGAAACAGATTCCCTATGTGCCGGTTCACACAGGAAATGTCGTTCTGAATGTAAGCCGTGGGAATTATTACGTTACCTGGATAAACCATGATTATTCTCAGCGGTTTACCACTTCTACCAACGATGTGACCTTACGTGACAGGTTGTATCCCTATTTAATGAACGATTTATATCTGGGAAGAAGATGGCCCTTGGGACGCAGAACAATTTATTTACAATTAAAAATTTTCAATTTATTTAACGAACAGTATCGTTCTGTTTTACAAAGGCCTATGCCGGGACGGAATTATATGCTGTTATTAACTTATCACTTATGAAAAAAGAAGCTTTTTTACTAATTATCGGGATGTTGCTGTTGTCCTCTTGTATGAAGGATAATACTTTGACTAATAAACTGCAGGAAAACAAAACGGCACATGACGTTTTTATTATAAACCAGGGAAATTTCGGTTATGGAAATTCGTCGTTATCTTATTACGATCCGGTAGCCAAAACAGTAATTAACAATGTTTTTTACGGTACTAATGGCCTTCCGTTGGGGGATGTGGCAAATTCCATGGCTGTCAGGGATTCGCTGGGTTATATTGTAGTCAATAATTCAGGGAAAATATACATCATTAATGAAAATACTTTTCAATATGTGGGTAAGGTCACAGGATTTACATCACCCAGAAACATTTGCTTTATCAGCGACAGCAAGGCTTATGTCACGGATATGTATTCTAAATCAATACAGATCGTAAATCCTAAGACCATGCAGATTACCGGTTCGATTTTTACCCAGCACACATCCGAACAAATCGTTCTTTATAAAGATCTGGCATTTGTGAATAGCTGGTCTTACGATAATAAAATACTGGTTATCAATACGAATAATGACCAATTGGTTGATTCCATTACGGTGACAAAGCAGCCTAATACCATGGTTTTGGATAAAAACAACAACCTTTGGGTGCTTTCGGACGGCGGTTATGCTGGCAGTCCCTATGCACAGGTGAAGGCCGCATTGACAGAAATCGACCCCAAGACAAAACAGATTTTGAGAACTTTTACATTTTCAAATGTAAACGCATCTCCAACAGGTTTGTGTGTCAATCCTACAAAGGATACGCTTTATTATTTAAAACCTTCAGCTTATGGAGCTACGATTACTCTTCCAGGGATTTATGCAATGTCCGTTATTGCCCAAAGTCTTCCGGCAATGCCTTTAATAAGTCAAAACAGCAAGAACTTTTATGCATTGGCTGCAGATCCCGGTAACGGTACTATTTATGTTTCGGATGCTCTGGATTATACCCAAAGTGGAAAAGTATTTGTTTACTCTCCGACGGGACAAATTGAAGACAGTATTACAGCAGGTATTATTCCCGGAGGGTTTTGTTTTAAATAACTCTATTTCCCTGACTTATTCGTTTGTTGTATTGAAAGAATACGACCAGCTCTAAAAATAGATTTTTTTAAAGCAGGGTTTGAAGGTTATGTAAATTGCCATAGAAAATAATACCTTTGCCTGTAATTTTTAATACAATGATGACTAAAACCAATCACGAAAAGATTAGGGTGGCGATAACGCATGGTGACTACAATGGAATTAGTTATGAAATCATTATCAAAGCACTGAGTGATAATCGCTTGCTCGATTTGTTCACACCTGTAATCTATGGACTCCCTAAAGTAATGGGATATCACAGCAAATCGATGAAAATCGGTGATTTTAATTATCGGACAGTTGCAAATATTGGTGCAGTAAATGATCAGAAAATAAACGTTTTAAGTATCGATGATAATGAGGTAAAGATCGAATTTGGTCAGTCTTCCCAAAAAGCAGGAGCCTATGCTTATAAGGCCTTGGAGAGAGCTATTACCGATCTGAAAAATAATCAGGTCGATGTATTGGTTACTGCGCCCATCAACAAGTCCAACATCCATTCTGATGATTTTCATTTTTTGGGACATACTGAATACCTGACAGAACGTTTTGGTGCCGGTAATTCATTGATGATGATGGTCTCCGGAAATATACGGGTGGCTACAGTTACCAACCATTTGCCCATACGGGAAGTGGCTGATACTCTGACACAAGATTTAATTATCAATAAATTAAGTATTTTAAACGAGTCACTGAAAAAAGATTTCCTGATAGAACGGCCTAAAATTGCAGTTTTGGGTTTAAATCCTCACGCCGGTGATCAGGGTTTGACAGGAAAGGAAGATGAGGATGTAATCCAGGCTGCCTTGATTCAGGCAAAAGAAAGAGGAATAATAGTTTTCGGACCTTTCCCTGCCGACGGATTTTTTGGCTCGGAAGCGTTTAAAAAATACGATGCCGTTTTGGGAATGTATCACGATCAGGCCATGGTGCCTTTTAAATTACTGGCATCAGAAACCGGAGTTAACTTTACAGCCGGTCTTCCCGTTGTCCGCACTTCTCCTGACCATGGCACTGCTTACGATATTGCAGGCAAATTTAAAGCATCGCCTGTATCACTGCGCGAAGCCATTTATCTCGCCATCAATATTTTTCGTAACCGGGAAAAATGGGAAGAAATGAATGAAAATCCCCTGACTGCCAAGACAGAAGACAAATACAGCAAAAGACATTCCGACGAAGGTTTGGAGTATCTTATTGGTTAAAATGAAACCTTCCTATTTTTGGTTTTAAATTTCAGGTTATTGTTGGATAACTTATTTCAAGATTCTAAACTATGTTACATCGCTTATATACAGGATCGGAAATTGCTGAAATTACCAAAGCGGTTTTGATTTCTGCGAATCCAGATGAAATCCAGGTGAAAGACATTCTGATTGACAGCCGGCGGTTGATCACACCGGAGCAAAGCATGTTCTTTGCACTGAAAACCAAACGCGACGACGGCCATCGCTACATCGGTGATTTATACGAAAAAGGCCTCCGCTATTTCGTAGTTTCTTCTCAGGATTCATGGGAAAAACGTTTCCCGGAAGGATCGTTTTTTGTTGTTCAGGATACCCTGGCAGCTTTGCAGCAACTGGCAGCGGCCCACAGATTGAATTTTGATATTCCGGTTATTGGAATTACCGGCAGCAACGGAAAAACAATCGTCAAAGAATGGATTTATCAGTTAATGAGTCCGCAGAAAAAGTTGATCAGAAGCCCGAAAAGTTACAATTCTCAGATTGGAGTGCCTTTGTCAGTGTGGCAGATGAACGAAAGGCATGGGATGGCAATCTTTGAAGCCGGCATTTCCGAACCGGATGAGATGGAGCGACTGCAAAATATCATTAAGCCTACGGTTGGGATATTCACCAACATAGGAGAGGCCCACAGCGAAAAATTTATCAGTACGGCTCAAAAAATTGGCGAGAAACTGAAACTGTTTACCCGTGTTGAAACCATGATTTATAACAGTGATCAAAAAGAGCTGCAAGAGGTGATTATCAGGACCGGAATTTTGGAGAACATCAAAACGTTTACATGGGGCAAAGATGAAAATTGTAATTTGAAAATCATCAAAAAAGAAAAGGTTGATCATGTAACACAGATTACTGCTGAATATCAGGAGCAAAAACTTGAAATAGAGATACCTTTTATTGATTCGGCTTCAGTGGAAAATGCATGTCATTGCTGGGCTACAATGTTGTATTATAACTTCCCGCACGAAACGGTCCGGCAGGAAATGAAAAAACTTGCTCCTGTTGCAATGCGTCTCGAACAAAAAGAAGGGATCAACAATTGCACGATTATCAACGATTCTTATAATTCTGATTTTAACTCGCTTACCATTGCACTGGATTACATCGGACAGCAAAAACAACACCTTGAAAAAGTGGTGGTCCTTTCAGATATTCTTCAGAGCGGCCGCAGTGAAATGGAATTATATGCAGATGTGGCAACACTTTTAAAGCAGAAAAGAATTACAAAACTGATCGGAATAGGCCGGGGTATTTCGCGGCATGCCGATTTGTTCGACATGGAAAAAGTATTCTTCCCTTCGACAACAGAATTTTTATCGGGATTTTCACTTTCATCCTTACGCAATCAGACTATTCTTTTAAAAGGTGCCAGGGTTTTTGAATTTGAACGGATAAACAGAATGCTCCAACAGCGAGTCCACGAAACGGTATTTGAAGTGAATTTGAACTCATTGGTTGAAAATCTGAATTATTTTCGTTCAAAACTTGATACAGGAACCAAGGTGATGGCGATGGTTAAAGCCTTTTCCTATGGCAGTGGAAGTTTTGAAATCGCCAATATCCTCCAGTTTCACAGGGTAGATTATTTGGCTGTTGCCTATGTTGATGAAGGCGTTGAGCTGAGAAGTGCCGGCATCAATCTTCCCATTATGGTGATGAACCCAGAAGAATTTTCATTTGACCTGATGATCAAACATCAGTTGGAACCTGAAATATTCAGTTTCAGAATTTTAACAATGCTTGAAAAAGCCATTCAACGAAATGTGATCCCTGAAAATAAACCGGTAAAAGTTCATTTAAAGTTCGATACAGGAATGCGACGCCTGGGTTTTGACAGATCAGATATTCCTGCATTAATAGAAAGACTAACACAATCACCCTTCATTTATGTTCAGTCTGTTTTTTCACACCTTGCTGGGAGCGACAGACCTGATCTTGATGCTTTTACCCGTGAACAAATTTCATCTTTTGAGACCATGGGCAACGAATTCAGGAAAAGTGTTCCGCATCCCGTAATGATGCATATTTTAAATTCTGCCGGAATCATTCGTTTTCCGGAAGCACAATTTGATATGGTGAGGCTTGGAATTGGGCTCTACGGAATAGCTTCCGATCCGGTTACAACCAAATCCTTAAAACAGGTTACCAGCCTTCGTGCTGAAATAGCCCAGATTAGAAACATTCATCCCGGTGACTCTGTGGGTTATAATCGCAGTTTCATTGCAAAAAAGGACATGAAAGTTGCTACTGTTTCCGTCGGTTATGCCGATGGATTGTTCCGAAGTCTTGGAAAAGGTAATTTCGCTTTATGGGTAAAGGACAAACAGGCAACTGTTGTGGGAGATATTTGCATGGATATGTGCATGATAGATGTCACAAGCATGGATGTTAACGAAGGTGACCCGGTGATTATTTTTAATTCTGAGCATTCTGTTAGTGAACTGGCAGAAGCTGCAGGAACTATTCCCTACGAAATCCTGAGTCGCATTTCACGTCGTGTGAAAAGAGTTTATTATCATGAGTAAGCGGATTCTTGCTAATTTAATATTGAGACCTTTGCAAAACTAAAAAAAACTGTTATTCTGACTTCACCAGAGGCGAGAGAAGAATCTGTAATAAAAGAAAATCAGATACTTATAAGATCCTTCGCTTCACTCAGGATGACAAAAAGGAGTGTTTTGCAAAGGTCTTATATTGAAACTAAATTAGCTTTTTGTCTTTGTTGTATTTAAACATCCTTTGTGAACAAGATTTTACAGGTCATCCATGATGCCCCTTTCCTTGCTGCCACGTAAAAATGGCCCATTTTTTGTTCTAAATATGAGTTAATTTTTAATAAAAAAATAGCTATATTTGGAGGGTGGGTTTTAACCCTTTTTTTTATTTTAAGGAAGAATGTGTATTAAATTTTGAAATTGAAAATATTATAAAAATCAAAAACAGACCCTGAAAATTTGATATCTGTTTAATGAAAAACCTTATTAAAATAATAACTATGAAAATTAGTCTAATCCTTATTTTACAATTGATTGCTTTTTCAGTCTTTGGCCAGACCAGGGTGATGACAAAAACCTACGAAGATTTTCAGACTTTACAGCATATTGATGCTCAGGGAAAGAAAGGGTACCATTCAGAATCGGACATTTAAGGTTCTCTTTACCTGAATAATAAGTTTTGCGGGTGAATGAATGTAACTTTTGCTTGGGGCATTTAAAAAAGATCATATTGAATAACCAAATATTTTTAGAAATTTTAAAAAAGTATAAGTACACGATTCTTTTCATCGGTATTGGAATTGTATTTTTTTTATACCTGTTTGTTGATGTCATGGAAATAGATGCAGCGCAGTATGCGTTGATTTCTATAGAAATGAGCATTACCAAAAGTTTTTTACATGTCTATCAGTTGGGTCTGGACTATCTCGATAAGCCCCCGTTGCTTTTTTGGCTTTCGTCTTTATCTTTTATGATACTCGGGGTTTCAAATTTTGCCTATAAGTTGCCATCAGTTTTGATTGCCGTTCTTGGGATTTACAGTACCTATCGATTTACAAAACATTGGTATTCAAAACAAACTGCTTTATTTGCATCGCTTATTCTGGCTACCTGCCAGGCTATGTTTTTGATGGTTAACGATATCAGAACAGATACAAACCTTTTAGGTTTTACGATGTTTGCTATGTGGCAGCTAACCGAGTATCTTGACAAAAAGAAGTGGCGCAATTTAATTTTCTCAGGGTTGGGAATCGGGGGTGCTATGTTAGCCAAAGGGCCTATTGGGCTTGTAATTCCAGCCATTGCACTTGGAAGTGATTTTATTTTAAAACGGCAGTGGGGAAATATTTTTAAATATCAATGGCTCATTTTGATCGCCATTGTAGCCCTTGTTTTATTACCCATGTGCTATGGTTTGTACACGCAGTTTGACATGCATCCTGAAAAAACGGTTTATGGTTTAAAAGGGCCTTCAGGGCTTGGTTTTTTCTTTTGGACGCAAAGTTTCGGCAGGATTACCGGACAAAATTATTGGAAAAATAGCGCCGGTTATTTTTATTTCTTTCACACCATTATCTGGGATTTTCAGCCCTGGATATTTTTATTTATTCCGGCTTTAATTTTAAGGTTCAGGAAATTAATCATCAAAAAATTTAAGACCAAAGCATCGGAAGAATATATGTCATTTGCAGGTTTTGTATTGATGTTTATCGCTTTTTCTTTTGCAAAATATAAACTTCCACATTACTTGTTTGTTTTATTTCCTTTTGCTGCAATTATTACAGCAGATTTCATTGTTCAGGTAAAGGATCGCTGGAAATCAATTCTTGGCAAGGTTCAGTTTGGACTAATGCATTTTTTCTGGCTTCTGATAATCATCGGTTTTATTTTTGTTTTCCCACCCAAAAATTTTCTGCTACCATTGCTGATTTTGTTGCTTTATATTTCTAACATCCTTGTGTTTAGAAAGATCAAAAAATTAGATGAAAGAATTGTCATTCCGACGGTGATTGCTGCGGTGGCTTTTAACCTGATGATGTCAGCTAATTTTTATCCCAATTTGTTACGTTACCAGGCTGGTTCTCAGGCGGGAAAGTATATTGTCGAAAATAAGGTCCGGGTTTCTAAAATAGTGCAACTTGACAATACCAGTTTGTCTTTCGATTTTTATGCTAAAGATATAATGCCTCCTGATACAACGCTTAATAACCTGAAAAAAGGAGATTGGCTGTTTGTGGATGAAACTGAATTGAAAAAAGTCGAAAATCATCAGCTGAAATTTAAGATTGTTAAAACCTTCGCATCATTCAGGGTAACCGGACTGAATACAACATTTTTATATAGAAAAACACGAAGCAAATCCCTGAAAAAGAAATATATCATTAAATTGCAGTAATTTGTAGAAAAACAAGAAAATGAAACTCTCTATAATTCTTCCTGCCTATAATGAGGAAAAAACGATTCACCTGATCCTGGATAAAATCAGATCGGTGCAGTTGTTAAGCGACCTTGAGAAAGAAGTGATTATTATCAATGATTGTTCTACTGATAAGACGGAAGATACAATCAGACAATATATGACAGCCAATTCCGATCTGGGAATTAAATATTTTAAAAATGCGATCAATGGGGGGAAAGGAGCCGCAATACATCGTGGGATTCAGGAAGCAACAGGTGATTTTATGCTGATTCAAGATGCTGATTTGGAGTATGATCCACGTGAATATAATTCTTTATTAAAACCAGTACTGGAGGGATTTGCCGATGTGGTTTACGGTTCGCGTTTTTTGGGTGGCGAACCTCACAGAATATTATTTTTCTGGCATTCGGTGGGGAACAAATTGCTGACCATCTTATCGAATATGTTTACGAATTTGAACCTTACCGATATGGAAACCGGTTATAAGTTGTTCCGGGCAGGACATTTAAAATCGCTTTTGCTGAAGGAAAGGCGTTTTGGTTTTGAACCCGAAGTAACTGCTAAGATGGCAAGAATTCCCGGTATCAGAATTTATGAAGTGGGAATTTCTTATTATGGCCGTACTTATCAGGAGGGCAAAAAGATAAGCTGGCAGGATGGATTTCACGCCATATATTCTATTTTGAGATTTAACGTGTTTGATCGTAAATATCTTAAGGGATAACAAAATTCCTGATCTGTAAGCTCCTATCCTCCGTAAAGATTTTCTGAATTTTTGATTCTTTCTCAAACTCTTTTTGTATTAAATTTTAAACAATGGTTTAGAAATCGTTGATTTTAATAACTTTACCTGATTTTTATAAAGGAGAATTCTTCCTAATAGTGAAAATGGGTGTAAATTAGAAGCTAACTATGCCGGACATCAACCAGAGAAAGAATTATTACAAAGCTTTAATCTACATTTTCCCGGCGTTGTATCTTATACTGGGTTTTTATTTCCGGCAGGTTTTTGGCGATTTGTCATTAAGGTCCTTTGACCCGGATTATATTCACTTTATCAGTGGATTATGTGTTTCTACAGGTAAATTCAGCCAGGCTAATATCGACCAGCCGGCTTCAGCGATGCATTTACTGCTTGCTCTGGTTTTTAAGGTTGTTTACTTTTTTAGATCGCACAATACGCCTTATTTTCAAGATGTTATACGTAACTCCGATTTGTATCTTTCCATTGGAAACCTTGTCATTACGGCTATTATTGCGGCTGCCATGTTGTGGACGGGAAAGGCCGTTGAAAAAATTTCCAAAAGTGTTCTCTACGCCGTGATGATACAAACGTCCCCGTTTCTCATGAATATCTGGTACGACCTGATCGGGCGAATTTATGTCGAATTGCTTTTTGTGATTCCAATTTTTATTTTGCAAGTATTGATTTTCAGGGAAATATTTGGAAAGTGGAAGAACAAAAACCATCGGAACCTTTATTATGGATTTGCTGTTGGATTAGGCTTGTCGCTCAAAATGACTTTTCTGCCTTTTTTGGTGCTCCCACTTTTCGTAATTAAGGATTTTCGGGATAAGATTAAATACTTGTTTTACGCTGCTATTTCTTTTAGCGTGCTATCTCTTCCTGTCATTTTTCAGTTTAAAAGATTCCTGAACTGGAACATTGGCCTCATTTTACATAGCGGAACTTATCAGGAAGGCGCTAAAACCATGATCAACCCGGGTTTATTTTTAAAAAATCTCAAAGCCCTGATTGTTTCACAACATGATTTTTTCTATGTCCTGATGGTGCTTGCCATATTATTTGTGGTACTCCTGTTTAAAAGAAGCTGGAAAAGCATTTTTAAAAGAATCGATTTAGGTTTAATGGTGGCACTTTCCGGAATTATTTTTATTACCTGTAAGCATTTTGAACTCAGGTATTTTATCCCCGCTTTACTGTTTTTCCCTTTTTTGTTGATCTTAGTGAAAGAACAGATATCACATTTCATCAATAGCAAGGATTTAAACCTGCTGATGAGCTTTTTACTATTATTGATTATCGGATACAAAATTCAACAACAGGTTCCTTATATTCGGATTGTGTCTGAAAGTGTTAGTGGCCAGATGGAAGCCAGAATTGAAACACGGAATGTCATCAAAACATTAAAAAAAGACAGCTATAAAATTATCGTCAGCCAGGATTATGGATCGCCTTTTCAGGAATATTCGATTATGTATGGCTTTTGCATGGCAGGGCAAAACTGGCCCGGATATAAAGAAAAACTAGACAAAATTTATCCTGATACTTACCAGTATTTTACATGGAGCAACACCTTGAAATACTGGGGAAAAGACTTTGATCCGGATTCTGTCTTGGCTTCTGGGAAACCTGTTTATCTTTATCTCGAAAAGAACAATACGGAGCTTTATAAAAAGATGTTGGATAAATTGTTTAAAAGCGATAGTGCGCTCACAGTCACAAAGAAGTTGATCTTTGAGAATCCGGTTAATGGGGAAGCCATGTTGCAATTGTTTCTTACCAAAGTAAAAAAGAAAAATTAATTTTTAAATTTGTGTTCATTGGAACGCCAGAGTTCCCAAATAATTAAAATTGAAAATGTTATTCGCCTTTCCTGACTAGGGTTGGCAAAAGCAGACTTCATCTCTTTATAATGAAAAAGTATTTCCTCA
>CAZPPK010000080.1:0-12825 GCA_964588415.1 uncultured Lentimicrobiaceae bacterium | reverse complement strand
AATTTAGAAAAATTCGTGGAATGCTGCAAATTTTTGTCATGTACTTAGCCTTTTCACTTTAAACTTTAGCCTTTAAACTTTAGCCTTTAGCCTTTAAACTTTAACCTTTAGCCTTTAACCTTAATCACCATGAGCAGAAACGAATCCCTATTTATCAAATGGTTTGGCAGCATCGCCACCGCTCTGATTATTGCCTCCGTAATCGGACTGGCAGGCATGTACCGTGCCTCGGGGATCGTTTCTGAAAAGGTGAAGGCAAATCAGAAGCAGATCATGGAAGTGAAGGCTTATCACAATAAAGACGTGAACCTGATCCGTGAAAACATCAAAGAGATTAAATCCGACCAAAAGGTCATCATGAACGACATTAAACAAATCCTAAAACAAGTAAAATGAAACTTTCTCAGCATCAACAAGTATTTGTACAGCAAACTGCCCAGCTCATTTTAAGGGCAAACAGCCTGGGGGTGAACCTCACCTTCGGGGAAGCATACCGCACCCTGGAGCAGCAATCCATTTATTTCCGGGATGGAAAATCCCGAACCATGGACAGCTACCACATGAAAAGGCTGGCCGTGGACTTTAACTTTTTTATCAAAGGGGAGCTTTTGTACCGGCACCCGCTCATTTCCCTGCTTGGCAACTACTGGGAGAGCATGGATCCGATCAACAACTGGGGTGGCCATTTCAACCATTTTTACGATGGCGGTCATTTTGAAAGGAGTGTGTAATGAACAAAGCGCCCTGGATCATCATTGCCACGCTGCTGATCATTATTTTCCTGCAGCGAATTTGGGTACCACAGCACTTTCAAACAGATGCTTTGGTAACATCAGTTGACACCATTCATGACACAATACCGTATCCGGTTATAAAATATATCCCGAAACCGGTTTTCAGGGATACCGGTTCCGTAAAGTGGCGATCAATGAAGATTGATACGTTGGAAATTTTAGCAGAATATTACTCCCGGCATTATTATGTAGATACCTTAGTGAACGATAGCCAGATGCAAATCATCGTTTGTGATACGATTTCTCAAAACAAAATCATTTTCAGAAAACCGCTTATAAAAACCTTTCCTGTATTAATCAAAGAAACAACGGTTATTAAATCAAATCCAATTCTCCGGAGAAAAGTATTTGCCGGAATTGGAATCGGCCGCAATCCAGATCAATTCGGGTTATCAGCAAATCTGCTGTATGCTTCAAAACAAGACCAGCTGTATTCCGTTTCTTTTGACCTTCTCAACCATGATATTTACTTTTCCATGTACTGGAAAATCAGGTTCAAATAAAAATGTATTCTGACATTCAGCCATCGCATTGCCCCGCTTAGCAAAGATATAGGGCTGTCCGATCAAGGCAAGGATATATAAACAGCGTAATCTCATTTTCGTTTAAATATTCATTCCCGTTCACGCTGTCCTTGCCTTTCCTCCCAGCCCTGAAAAAAAAGTGGCTAAGCGGGCCAAGCGATTTTCAGGTTATGCAGGAAAAGATGGTAAGTATTTACAAACGGTTCACTTGGGGAACCTTGATAAACGTTAAATTTCAATGAAAAAACCCTTTCCAAAACAAATCGGAAAGGGTTCAACACGTGAGCGAATAGCAAATAAAACCTAAGCAATTTTCACATCTTCATACTTTCCAAAGATCTTCTGCATATCCTTACTGATGAGATCATCCACCACACGGGCATACTTTTTGGTCATGTTAATACTGGAATGGCCTAACATCTTTGAGACTACTTCAATGGATACCTGATTGGAAAGAGTAACGGTGGTGGCAAAGGTATGCCGGGCCGTGTGCGTGCTCAGGTTCTTGTCAATGCCGCAAACCGCAGCGATCTCCTTTAAATAGGCATTCATTTTCTGGTTGGTCAGCACCGGGAAAATAACATTGTTTTTCAGGCAAAAGGGATTGTTTTTGTACTTCTCCATGATCTGGGCTGCGGGTCCCAGCAAAGGGATGTTACACCAGTTTTTGGTCTTCTGCCGTTTCTTCTTGATCCACAGCTGGCCGCTCTTGTCTTCGATATCGGCCTTCGACAATTTTTTCACATCAATAAAAGCCAAACCGGTAAAGCAGCAGAACAAATACACATCCTTAACCTGGTTGAGCCGGCCTACGGCCATTTTTTTATGGATCAGGGTATCCAGCTCTTCCTTGGTTAAAAAATCCATGTCCACCTTCTCCAGGTGCAACTTGGTATTTCGAAAAGGATCATCTTTCAGCCAGCCGTTGGTCATGGCTATACGGGTAATCTTTTTAAAATTCTTCAGATACTTTGTCGTTGAATTGTGGGCACATTTTCGCTCGGTTTTCAGGTAAAATTCAAAGTCCTTGATAAAGGCCGGGGACAGCTCCGAAAGCTTCATATCCGTTTTATGGTACATGAAGTCCATAAACCTTTCTAAATGTAAATAGCAGGTGGCATAACGCTCGTAGGTACCAGGTGCAAAATCAATGCCGATTAAACTTTTGCACCGGTCGTTGTGCTCCTGGAAGATTTCCAGGATGGTCCGGCTTTTTTCTTCAGTCCCAAGATAAGATTTTTTAATGGTCTCTGCAGTGACGGTTTTCCCCTTGGCTTCCAAATCCAGACGATAACTGAAAAGATTAGCCCGGATAAGATGAAGTTCATCGTTAACAAGGTCGGCATCATCACATTTGTCATTGACTAATCCGGTAGCTCCATCCCAATGTTCTTCGTAAACGCTTTTATTAATCCTGAATTCTGCCCGGGTACCATTCACGGTGATTCGGGCACAGATGGGGAGGGTCCCGTCTTTGAGTTTTCTTGCCCGCTTTAGATAAAACAGGACTTTTACTGTAGCTCTTTCCATAGCTTAGATTTTAGGTGAACAAAACTAAATTAACTATGCAAAAAGGGAAAGTGCAAAATGCTACAAATCAGCACAAAAACGCAAAATTAGGGGACCTTTTTTCGCAAACGGTCGGGTCCCCTAATTTGTACCGTAGATATTGCGTTTTTACGTCTTTTTTTGCACGGGCACAAAAACAAAAAACCCCGCAATTGTTGAATTTGCGGGGTTTTCCATTTTTTGCTACCCAAAAAAGCGGAGAGAGGGGGATTCGAACCCCCGGTACCCTTTGACAGGTACGCCGGTTTAGCAAACCGGTGGTTTCAGCCACTCACCCATCTCTCCAAGCTGAATTTTTCAATTTGTATGTCGGGGTAGTAGGATTCGAACCTACGACCCCCTGCTCCCAAAGCAGGTGCGCTAACCGGACTGCGCTATACCCCGTAACATTTTCTTTGCTATGCAAGAATGAGCGGCAAAATTAACCATTAATTTTAATTAGAAAAGAGAATTTTTTTAAAATTTCAATAAACTTTTCTGACGTTGAACTTCACCGGAAATGGATCAGGATATTAACTCATCATGTCTGAAACAATCCACAGTATGATCGTTGACCATTCCAATGGCTTGCATAAAGGCATAAATAATTGTAGATCCAACAAATTTGAATCCTTTTTCCTTTAATACTTTACTGATCTGGTCCGAGATTTCAGTAGTAGCAGGCACTTCAGCCAGGCTTCTCCAATGATTTTGAATGGGCTTTCCATCCACAAAATCCCACAAAAATTGGTCAAAGCTTCCAAATTCTTTTTGAACTTCTAAAAATGCCTTTGCATTGACGATGGCAGCGTTTATTTTCAACCTGTTTCTTATGATCCCTGCATTTTGCAATAATTCGTCAATTTTAACCTGTCCATACCGGCTTATCTTATCAGGGTCAAAGTGATCGAATGCTTTTTGGTAATTTTCTCTTTTGTTCATCACTGTTTCCCAGCTTAATCCTGCCTGTGCTCCTTCAAGAATTAAAAATTCAAAAAGCAAACGGTCATCATGAGCGGGAACTCCCCATTCAAAATCGTGATAATCGTGATAGATTTTGGTTTTATTAGACCAGTTACACCTTGTTTTTATATACTTGGTTCCGTTCATTGCCTTACAATTTCTTCATAAAGATCATAGGCAAAATACAAATCAATATTGCGACTTCTAATGGATCTTATTGGATTCTTTTCTCCACATACCTCGAATTTATGATTCTGAGTACGCCCATATAATCCATTTTAAATTCAAGTAAATCACCTACTTTGTAATTCTTTTTGTTTTCAGAAAGGTCAATAACGATCATATCGGAACTCGCTCCGACAAAGTGGATATTAGGATCTACAGCCTCAATGTGGTGTTCATCAACATCCAACAGGCCAAGATCGATAATTGCGCGGTATGAAGTCTGTCCGATCAGTTTGCCTTCAAAAGAAAAGCTCAGGCCTTCCACATTAGATCCCATTTCACCGGTAGGAACAAGAGGCTTTTCACTCAGCTCTATAATCTCCGAATAAAGCCGGAACACATCGGAATGCATACGTTTAAAAGGTTTATTATTATAAACGTCGGTTCCCAGAAATAAGGTTTCCCCAACCCGGAAGTGGTTGATACCTTTGGGTAACAGATTTTGGAAGATGAGAGGGATGGTCACCGAAGAACCACCCGAAACAAACGGGATCTGCTTGTTGAACCTGGCTTCGATGAGTTGTTCATACAGACTTAATTGGATGAGTTTATCCTGGCTTGGAAGTACGCCATAGAGACAGGAGAGGTTCGCGCCTATTCCCACAATATTGATATTTTTGAGTTTGAATACCTTTTCATAAAAACCCATAAAATCATCACCCATAACACCTTCACGAAGTTCTCCTAACTCAATCATAATGATCACTTTGTGAATTTTATTCTGTCTGACGGCTTCATCCGACAATAGCTCTATGGTCCCTATTTCCGTATTCATGCTTATATCGGCATATTTCACTACATTGGTTATGGCGCGTTTTGCCGGTGGCTTGATATAAATGGTTTCAATGGACGGATCAATGCTTTTGATCATCTTTAAATTGGAAACCCGGGAATCTGAAATTTGTTTGATCCCCAGTTTTAAAAGCACAGAAAGGTATTCTTTATGCCCGCTAAGTATCTTGGAGACAACCGTCCATTGAATGTTGTTCTTTATGAAAAGACGGTCTAAAAAATCGAAATTTGCTTTTAATTTTTTGGTATTAAGTGTTATAAATGCCATGATAGTTTTATTTTGTCAACCTCATTTCTACATACTTACTGGTAAAACCAACTTTCTCATATAAAAACCGGGCAGGGTTATCAGGTTCCACATGCAGTGCAATATTGCCTTTTGTTAATTCAATGGTTTGACGCATCAGGGCTTTGCCGATCCCTTGGCCTCTTAGATCTTTATGTGTCGCGATATAAACCAGAATATTTTCGGGGATATAATCCTTCATCCCGGTCTCGTTTATCACTACTACACCTGAAATATTTTTCTCGTTATGGGAAACCAGAATGAATCCTCCGAAAGAGGGTGTTTCCTTCAAGGCATAATGAATACATTTTTCTATGTCCTGTTTAGGATCTCCATATTGTTCGAGGCTTTCAAATAAGAAATTGATAATATCAGATTCTTCTGTAATGTTGGGTTTGTTTACTGAATTAAATACTTTGGTAGCAATCATAGATACTTTAACTTTTGATTAATAAATATGTTTTATTTGATAAGATTCTAATGGATGTAGTTTTTAAACATTGTTTTATTTCCAATAAACGATGGTCCAAAAGCGATTTAAGGTTAATACGGAAACATCAGTTTTCTGTTTTTTTCCACGATTCAACACCGCCTTTAAGAACATGTTTTGCGATTAGCGTTTGCCTCCAAAGGGCAATAAGGCCTTTGTTGATCACTTCAATTTTCCCGTTTTCTTTGATGCTGTAATTTGCTGTAACACAAACAAGGTTCTTTTCAAAGCTGTTGGGCAAACGGGAAATTTCATACCATTGACCGGTATATTTTTGAAGATCAACCTTTGCCATGGTCGGCAACTCCTTCTTCGAGTAACTGAATGGAAAGTTAAATATTGTCAGTAATATTAGTATAAGTCGCATTGTCCTTCAGTTTGTCGAAGTTGTTCGCCATCCTTTGAATCGATGACTGTTTACAGTCGAAAGGCAGTATCTTTTAAAAAAAGAAACTAATTAAGCATCCTTTGCTGGCAAACCGAGGGAACCTTTATTTTTCTGTTTTACAGATTCATCCCAATTTCGGCCTGTTTGATATAATGCAAAGGTACAAAAAAGTTTGCGAACCGCTTTCGGAAACGATGGGACTTGGTCAAAAATGAAGCCATTTTGATCGCGAAAGCTTTCACCTGTTTCACTGTAGAAAAGTAAAATGGTTTTAAAAAATCATCCTGTATTATGAACCAGTTATCTTACGGATTAATGGGTTGAACGCCTTTGAAGCGACAATGACTTTGTCTCCCACCGCCATGGTTCTTACTTCAGATTCATCCGCAATTACTTTAACAATATTAGCACCGATAAGGACCGTAACAACATAAATAATATCTTCTTTTTCAATGTCGATTATGTCGCCGAAAAGCTGAAATTTACCACTGACCCTTTTGCTGGCAAAAACATCAACCGGTTTTCCCTGTCTGATTATCTTTCCATCTTCGATCAGAAATACTTTATCCGACATTTTGATCACTTCGTTGGCATCATGGCTTACAAGGATTGTGGTCAAATTGTATTGTTTGTGGACTTTGAGAATGAAGTCCTGAAGTTTCATTCGCATTTGCGCATCCAGCGCCGAAAGTGGTTCGTCCAACATCAGTATTTCAGGTTTTCTTACCAAGGATCTGGCCAGTGCAACTCTCTGGTTCTGGCCTCCTGAGAGTTCATTAGGCTTACGATTTCGCAAATCACCCAGCTCGATTGTATCAATTAGCTCATCTACTATCTTCTTGCCCTGTTTCTTTTCCAGAGCATACAGGAGATTCTCTTCGACCGTCATATTTGGAAATAGGGCGTAATCCTGAAAAAGAAATCCGATCCTTCGTTGTTGGGGTTTCAGGAAAATTCCATTTTCAGAGTCAAGCCATGTATTGTGATTCACTTTTATTAGCCCTTTATCAGGATTCAATAATCCGGCTAACATCCTAAGAATAGACGTTTTGCCCGCTCCTGAATTCCCGAAAAGGGTCACCAGTTGTCCTGGTTTGATCCGGAGATCAACCTGGAGTTTCATGGAGCCATTGGCGGCTGTAAGTTTTTTTTCTAGTTCAATATGGATCATCTCCAAAATCTTTTAATATAGCCTCCATTTGTAAGAAAAACAGCCAGTAGAATACTGAATGTAATGCCAAACAAAATAAGAGAATAGGCGTTAGCTGTGTGGTAATTGAGTGCTTCCACTTCGTCATAAATGGCTATGGAAGCCACTTTTGTCTTTCCGGGAATATTTCCGCCAATCATCAGTACTACTCCGAACTCACCAATGGTGTGGGCAAAAGCCAGTACAATGCCTGTGAGCAGTGATGGCCGCATATTAGGAAGCAGCACCTTAAAAAGGGTTCTGGTTTTTGATTTTCCCAAAACATAGGACGCTTCCACAAGATTTGTATTCAGATTGGAAAATCCAGCCTGAATCGGATGAACCATAAAAGGCAGACTGTAGATTATGGAAGCAAAAACAAGGCCTTCAAATGAAAATATGAGCTGTATCCCAAAATGATGATTCAGCCAGCCTCCAAAAGCATTAGAAGGACTCAGCGCAACCAGAAGATAAAACCCCAGCACAGTCGGAGGCAAGACCAGCGGCATACTGACGAGTGTTTCAATCACAGGTTTTATTTTCAGTTTGCTGTAAGCCAGCCAGTAGGCGAGAGGAATGGAAACAATCAACAGTAAGGCTGTTGTTGTCAAAGCCAGCTTAAAAGTCAATATCAAAGGTTGCCAGTCCATTATTCAGATAACATTATTTCTGTTGTTTTTACCATGGCTGTAACGAATTCACCTAACTGTAGTTGAAGTTTTGATGCTGATTCTGAAGTCAGAGTTGCCTTTATTTTCCCGGCTTTCGTATTGAGACTTAAACTGCAAAGAAGTGCTCCTTTAATTATTTCTGTAATAGTACCCGGTATTCTGTTTTCCATGCTGATTGCTATATCTGCATCTTTTCCTATCACGACTTCCGTTTCTTTAAACATTACCTGGATCGGATTGTTCTTTTTTAAATAAGAGACCGTATCAGGGTTTTCTATAATGATGGATTTCAACAAAATCCCACTCACATCAAGCGTTACGATAGTAAGTCTTCCACTGGTTTTCAGAGAACTTATCTTTCCTTTCAGAACATTCATAGATACCTTATTTTACAGAGTAGCCAAAGTTTTTGAGAATTTCTTTTGCTTCCTGTGAAAACAGGAAATTATAAAACTTCTGTGCATTGGCTTCTTCTTTTTGAGTTCGTTTAATGATAATGACTCCCTGTGCAATGGGCGAATAGCTTTCCGGATCCAATTCAATCCAGTTTCCTTGTCCTTTCATCTCAGGTGATAAAACTACGGATTTTGCAGTAAATCCAACCTGGGCTGATCTCGAAATTATAAATTGGTTGGTTTGGGAGATGCTTTCTCCATAAACCAATTTGCTTTTCACAGAATTAAATAATCCGTCGCGTTTTAAAACCTGAATGGTGGCAACCCCATAAGGCGCGGTTTTGGGATTGGCACTGGCAATATGTTTTATTCGATTGCTTTTCAAAATTGAGAGAGAAGGTTTTATCGAACTGTCCATAGACCAAAGAACCAACTTTCCGTAGGCATAAACTTCAGGTTTCTGAATTGCTAAACCGGCTTTATACAATACATCAGGATATTTCATATCGGCTGAAATGAATAGGTCATAAGGGGCACCTTCTTTGATCTGTGCAGTGAGCTTACCTGACGAACTGATAACGAGATCGCATTCAATTCCGGCTTCTTTTGCAAAAGTGTGAGTCAAAGCTTTCATGGCAAATTGCATATTGGCAGCCACAGCAATGGTTATTTTAGGAATAGGCTTTACTGCCCAAGCTGTTAAAACAAGGATACTTAAAGCCAGTGTTAAAACTGTTTTTTTCATTTTAGTTCCTTTTTTTATGATTTGTTACTCCGAATTGATGCTTTATTCCTAGCCAGATTACATCGGTGTGCTTAAATTTACCCGGGGTCGTAGCAGAAGCAAGCTGATCATTATAGGTTAGCGAAACAGAGAAATTTTTATCGATCTTTATGGCAGGGCCAATAAGAATCCTGTTCTGATCAAAGATATTGTAAACAATAGAATGCCCTGCATTGAGCAGTATTTCATCTCCTGCATTCAGCGAAAGTTTAGAACCTGATTTGCTCTTAGACAGGTTTAATATTGGGATGTTGAACATGAGCCGGTAGCGGAACCGGAAATTAAAGCTGGAGGCAGGTTGGATTATGCCATCACTAGCAGTTTTAAAAATACGTTCTTCAACCCTGAACCGGTGTTGAATCTTTACAGAGTTATATTTGTGGGTTATCATCCATTCCTCGTAAGGCCTGAATTCCAGCTTTGACAACGTTCCCGAAGTATAAAAACCGAGATTTGCGAATCCGGCTGAAATTCTCATATTAGGATTCATCTGATAATCCATGGCAACCCTTACAATATATTGCGATGTTTCAGCAAAAAGATCCTTTCTTCGGTATCCTGCATCTGCAAGTAAAGTCCAATGGCTGTTGAGCTTGGCCTTTTCATAATATTGTATCCATTGCTGGTTAGAATTTCGGGTACTTTTCCCTTGTGCGAATGTTGCTGTCGAGATAACAATCGCCCATATTAGCAACACTATTTTTAATCGATATGTTTTACAATACATAGTGGTTAATAAAAATTTTAAAAAATAATTTCGTTTGTTTTTCCTTTAAGAAATTCATCAACTTGTGATTGAAGTTCGTAAAACTTTTTAATGATTTGTTTCCCTTCATCCGTAACTATGGCGCCGCCACCTTCTTTTCCGCCTAATCTTTTTTCTACCAATGGTTTGTCTGAGAGCTTGTTCATGTCTTCAACCAATTGCCATGCCTTTCGGTATGACATATTGATGGCTTCAGCACCTTTTGTAATAGAACCATGTTTGATAATATTCTCAAGAAGCACAATCCGCCCAATACCGAGATAGGGGAGTTCTCCTTTGTCAACCCAGACTCTGAAACGTATATTGACATCCTTGTCCACGCCACTATGTTTTAGAAAACATATCGCAAAAATATCAAATCATTTAAAGCGACAAGAAGACCATTAAAATATTTTCTGATTCTAAATAAGGATTTTAATGGGATGTACTTCGAGATGAGAAATTAATTGGCGTGATATTGTTGACTGTTGATTTCCAGTGCTATGAAAGCATTGTAACCGTCTTTGTCTAACGGATAATCCCAGCATCCCATTGTATAGCATAGGTGGCCATCATATGACGTTTTTTACCTGAGTAAGCTCCGTACAGATAAGTTCCTCTCTTTTTGGACAACACAAGGAACATGGCTGCTAAATAATCCCCTTCATGATCTGCCATTAGTAGCCTTGTATTAACATCCTGTGAAGCATTATTTTGTTGTGATAAAACAGAATAAAAGTAATCTTTGGCGTGAATCGTAATGTGATTTCTTAAAGCAGTTTCCCCGTATATGGAATACCATAGTTCTCCAAATCATGGGCATTTTTTGGTCCGTAAGGGATATATGCAAAACTGTAGTTGTCGTCAAAATGTCTGATAAGAACAAGCATATCGTCATAAATATGATGCTTTCCTTGCGATGTAGTTGATATGAGATCATCAGTAGCTTAATATTGAAAGGTATAAGACATCATCTCCTGGCTGGATTTTATCTGTGCCCAGAAAGATGTTTGCTGAACAATGTTACTCGCAGCCATTTCATGGATAGGCTTTTCTTCTACTTTACAGTTCGTTGTGTTTTAGAAAATTTTTGCAAAATTATAAAACTCTCGCTGTCGGACAACACTGTTCATTCTGAAACAGCGTTGAAGTCTATTTCCCTATTTTACTTTCCAATTCATCCAGACGGTCGTTTGCTGAATGAACCATCAAAGTCACGCGTACAAACGGCATTGCCATAATGAACAAGGCAAACGAAATGGCCAGGTTGAAACCATTAAAGTTGATAATATTCAGGATGATACCTGCTAATCCAATGAGTGCTGCAATAATTCCACCGGGAACTCCAAGAGGGCATCTTAATTTTTTCTTTGTTTCCATTATTTTAAATTTAAAGAATTAGTAACTGTTTAATTTATTGATCAATTCTTCCCTTTTGGGAACATTTTTAAACACAATTTCATTGTTGATAAGAACAGTAGGAACCGCATGAATGCCCATCTTCATTGTCCGGATCATACCTATTGGTGAATTGGCAAGACTTCTTTTAAATTCAAACTTGTCACCGAAACCTGGAAGTATATCATCCAGCATATGTTTCAACATTCTGCAATTGGGGCAGGTAAGAGTGTAAAACATCTCGATGGGTATTCGCTCTTTATCTTTCATTTCTGGGAGGTTCTTTTTCTATACATTAAACCGGATGTGCATGATGTCGCCATCTTCAACCACATAATTTTTACCTTCTACGTGGAATTTTCCCGCATCTTTCACCGCCTGCTCTGAGCCAAGAGTAATAAAATCATCATACTTAATGACTTCGGCACGGATAAAGCCCCGTTCCAGATCGCTGTGAATTACACCAGCGGCCATTGGTGCTGTCATGCCTTTGTGAATGGTCCAGGCACGGTTTTCAGTTTTGCCGATGGTGAAAAACGACTGAAGATTTAGTACGTCGTAAGCGGCTCGTGTCAGTTTGTCAACGCCAGGTTCTTTCAATCCGGCATCTTCCAGAAAAACCATGCGGTCTTCCAGATCGTCAAGGTCTGCAATTTCTGCTTCCAGTTTACCGGCAATGATCAGCACTTTTCGATTTTCACCAAAATATGCTTTCACTTTTTCCACATAGGTGTTACCGCTAGTGGCAGATTGATCGTCCACATTGCAGACATAGATCACAGGTTTCGTAGTCAGTAGCAAAAGCTCGTTGATATAAGTTTCATCACCATCATTGATGGGAGCTGTACTTGCATTTCCGAAATTTTCCAGATGATTCTTGTAAATTGTCAACACTTCAATGCCTTTTTTGGCATCTTTATTTCCAGTTTTTGCAAGCTTTTCCAGTCTCTGGAGTTTGCGAACAACAAGATCCAAATCCCGCACCTGAAGCTCAAAATCTACAATTTCTAAATCCCGTACAGGATCTACAGAGCCTTCAATATGTGGTAGGTTTTCATCATCAAAACAACGCAAAACATGGATCAGGGCATCGGTTTGTTGCACATCCGCCAAAAACTTATTGCCAACACCTTCGCCTTCGCTGGCTCCTTTAGCCAGTCCCGGAAGATCGACGAATTCGACTGTGGCCGGCACTATTTTGTCAGCTTTAAGCCGTTTGTCGATTTCATAAAGGCGCGGATCAGGAACTTCCACCATGCCTTTGTTGGATTTGGTAGCGCTGAAAGCATAATTGGAACTTTCTGCCTTAGTGTTCGACATGCAATTGAAAATGGTAGTTTTTCCGGTATTGGTTAACCCGATAATGCCACAGTTTAGAGCCATTTTCTTTTTATGTATTGGTATCTCGCCTGTTTTTTTCAGGCAAGATGAAGTTAATACTCATTCTTATAAAACAATCCGAACTTCAAAAGGTTCGTCTTTTGAGTTTGCAAAAGTAAAGATAATCTCGCTGGCAGCAGGGGCAAAGACACTATTTTTTAAAACCTTCAGAAAAAGGCAGGGAAACCAAACCCAGGCTCTCTTGTCTTCGTCAGTTTTTTGCAACACCCACCTAAGTCATTGAATATCAATA
>CAZPPK010000079.1:0-13025 GCA_964588415.1 uncultured Lentimicrobiaceae bacterium | reverse complement strand
AACTTATATACAAAAAATATAATCTGAAATATTAATAAGAATATGCATAGACTTCAATATGCCTATTGTTTCAAAATTAACAATTTAAAATCAAGGATTAAAGACGTCTAAAGTGTAGAAAAATTAACTGTATAAAGAAGTAAAAATCAGTTATTCCAACATAATAGAGTGTCCCTTATTGCATCAAAGGAAGGTGCTTGTAGTAAAAATAAACAAAAAGAAAACTAATGCTTAATTGAAAAAACGGAAAAGGGAGGTGTGGAATAAATAGTTTGGGTATAATTAACAATATCAATTGCGCGACAACATAAAGATGAAACCCTGTCTTTTTTAAATTCCACATCAGGAAAGCTCCTGCAATTGCCAACCCGGAAAAAATGCCTTGTGAAAGAAAAAAAAGAGCGTTTAAGTGAAAAATAAAAGAAAAGTCCATCTTATTCCCCATGAATGTCATATCAGGATGGCTGGAAAAAAAACTTTTAAACTGGTCGAACATCAAATAAATAACAGTGTTTGAAAACAACGTCAATCCACTTCCTATAAATGTAAGAATACATAAAACAGACAAAAATACTGGCCTTTCCTGTCGTGGTTCCATTTGATCTAATTCCATTGAGTTCTGTTTTTCATTCGGCACGGCGAAATTAAACAAATTTGAAGTTTTACTGGTTTTTATTTCTTCCGATTTAAAAATGGAATGAAGGCCAACCTCAGCCTTCAGTCTTCCGATTTTTGGCTCTTCGCTTCAGGTGTAACTATTTGATTTTCTAAAGCTTTTTTAAATTCCTTTAACATTTTAATACAACTAACAAGATTATTTTTGTATGGAATTATTAAATAATCGCAGACACTTATGAAAAACATATTACGCTTAAGTCAAATAATTTTGTTGGGATTCCTGCTAACTGCGCCCACAATTCTTTTTGCATCGAACTCAGTAAAGCAGGCAAATATAAATTTTGTATCTCAGTTGCAAACAAAAAACCTGACCGGAGATACTTCGGAAATGGCTTTTAAAATTGACTCCTATAAAGATTCCAGCGCAGTTGACACACCTAAAATACAGTTTTCGAATCCGTTCCCTAATCCAGCTTCATCCTATGTAAGGATCAATTATAAATTTCCTTCTGTCAGTGATAACGGAGAACTTAGGATCATGGACCTTACAGGAAAAACGGTAATGACTTACCCTCTCGAAGGTGCAAACAATACACTTCGGTTCAATGTCAGTGATTTAAACCAAGGGTTATATTTCTGTACAATTTATTACAAGGGACAGTTGATAAAAAGCAATAAACTTATCGTAAGCAATCAACAATGAGGCTAATAGAATAAAGTCTTGAAAAAGACCCCTCCTGCCGTTTACCAGCTGAAGGATGGCAGGCAAGCTTTACTGCGTTACCAATAACAACTATGATTAAGTAGCTATTCTATAAAAGGCAAGCTCTATAGAAACGTGCGTCATTGCGCGGAGCTTTGTGAAGGCTATGGGTAGCGCGACAAAGCAATCTCTTTTTTACATAATGTTCGTTCATCATGAGATCGCTTCGTCCCCCGAAAACTTTCGGGGGACGAAGCGATTGGGACAGCCTTTTGAGAGCTTTAAGCAGTTACCGGATTGACTATATGCTGTCAATCAACTATGTGGGTCCATCCTTTCTTGATCTTACCTCTCAGGATGACAGAAAGGGGCGCTTTGCAAAGGTTTCTCGTTATTTAAGTCCGAACGCCGCTTTCACTTTATCTACATAATCCAGTTCTTCCCATGAAAAGAACTTAACCCTTTTTGTAAATATCTTCCGGCCATTTTGTTCTTCCTTAAATGATGTGGTTTTATCTTCATAGAAGACATCTACATCTTCAGTAAAAGGTTGCCTTCCAAAGTGACCATATGAAGCTGCCTTTTCAAAAATGGGGTTTTTCAATCCGAATCTTTTCACAATGGCATAAGGATGCATATCGAAGATATTACCTGCAATGGCTGCAATTTCTCTGTCGTTTAGCACCCTGCCTTCTTTATTCTTCACTTTAGCTGTTCCATAAGTATTCACATTAAAACCTACCGGTTCACTCACGCCGATGGCATAAGCTACCTGAATCAGAATTTTGTCAGCAACCCCCGCTGCAACCAGATTTTTGGCTATATGACGTGTTGCATACGCTGCCGAACGATCCACCTTTGAAGAATCTTTACCGGAAAAAGCACCGCCACCATGCGCTCCATGACCACCATAAGTATCTACAATAATTTTCCGGCCGGTGAGCCCGGTATCGCCATGAGGCCCCCCAATGACAAACTTACCGGTAGGATTAGTATAAAGTTTAAAGTGATCAAACAAATAATCCGGATAATGTTCTTTAACCCTCGGGATCAGGTATTTTTCCACATCTTCATTTATTTTCTTTTGCATCGCATCATCTGTATCAAACTCATCATGCTGGGTGGAAATAACGAGCGTGTCAACCCGTAACGGAATATCTTCATCACTGTATTCCAAGGTAACCTGAGATTTTGAATCGGGACGGAGATAAGTCATTACTTTACCTTCACGGCGAATTTTGGCAAGTTCTAATAAAAGCTCGTGGGCAATTTGTATGGTCAAAGGCATGAAACTCTCGGTTTCCCGCGTTGCATAACCAAACATCATTCCCTGATCACCAGCACCCTGCTCTTCTTCCTGGGCCCTTTCAACTCCCTGGTTGATATCTGATGACTGCTCATGAACAGCTGAAAGCACAGCACATGATTTGCTGTCGAATTGATATTCCGCCTTGGTGTAACCGATCCTTTCGATGGTGTTACGCGCGATGGTTTGCAAATCAACCCAGGCATTGGTTTTTACTTCTCCGGCTACCACAACCAATCCTGTGCTCACCAGTGTTTCGCATGCTACTTTTGATTGAGGGTCCTGCCTCAACATTTCATCCAATACGGCATCAGATATCTGATCAGATACTTTATCAGGATGTCCTTCGGAAACGGATTCCGACGTAAATAAATATGACATAATTTTAATGTTGAATTAAACACTTAAACAAAGTGGGAAATTGGTCGATTGGCAGGTAAAAAATTGTTTTAGCATTATTTTTAACGTGGTTGCAATCAATCAAATCCTTCCACAAAATTTTTTCGTCCTATGAACGTGGGCACAAAGGTAATAAAACTTTTTTTAAAGATTTGTTTAGCCTAAATATTATTTAACCGCCGGCCCTCCTGAGCTATATGCTCATTCGGATTTCTCGCCTTTGGCAAGAAATCCGAATGAGCAGAGGGGAATACTGAATAAGAAATTATTATTCATCAAATTGGGGGAAAGGAATTCGTGGAGATTCGTGAAATTAGTGGCTAACCGAGATAATACTTGATGATTTAGGAAAAATATCTTTTCAAAATTATTTACCAGCGGTAAGTTCCCGAAAAATATCCTCCATTTTCTGTTCAACTTTTGAAAATGCCAGAATATTCAGATTATGGGTCACGGCAAATTTAAAAACAGTTTCCCTGATGTCTTTCCCTTGCACGGGGACAATAATCCACTCAGTCTCCGAAAGGGATTTAATATGTTCTACGAAAAGGATTTCCATAAGTAGTTCAGCCGGAACAGTTTCTTTCAGTTCAAGTTTATAATTATAATTGGATTCGCTCAGTGACGAAAATTCCTGTATGTTTTGATCAGCCACAATTTTCCCGTGATTAATGATTACTACCCGGTTGCACATGGCTTCCACTTCCTGCATGACATGAGTGGATAGCAAAACAATTTTCTCTTTTCCCAGATTTGAGATCACTGAACGGATTCCGGGAAGCTGGTTGGGATCAAGTCCCGATGTGGGTTCGTCAAGGATCAGTACATCCGGGTCATGAATCAATGCCTGGGCCAGGCCAACGCGCTGCCGGTAGCCTTTCGACAAGGCACCGATCTTTTTGTTTTGTTCCGGTCCCAAATCGGTCAAATCAATCATTTCACTCACACGATTTGAGCCTTTATGTTTGCCTGGATACATTTCATAAACAAACCGTAAATATTCCCGCACGTACATTTCAGGATAAAGCGGGTTGTTTTCCGGCAGATAGCCAACCCACTGCCTGATCTTTAATGAGTGATCACGAACATTCAGTCCCTGAATACTGATTTCACCTTCATCAGCTGATAGAAAAGATGTGAGCAATTTCATCAATGTGGATTTCCCGGCACCGTTTGGGCCAAGCAAACCAACGACTTCTCCCCTGTCAATATTAATATTAACCTGATCCAGTGCCTTTTGGCTTCCATAAAATTTAGATACACCTTTAATCTCAACTACACTCATAAATGTTTATCTTACCTACAAAAGTAATTTTTTGTATTGAACGGAGAACATCCTGATTAATTGTCAATGTTCCCGATGGTTTTGTGTCATCTTTGAAATTTTTTATGAAGTAAACACTCGCATCAAACCTTTGCATCAGCCAAACTTACAATAATTGAAAGCTTAAATCAGGTCAAATGAAAATCTGGCCTCAATTCGTAAATGACATTATTATTCAATTTGAATTACATGTTATATTTGTATCTTTAATAGATTACTGAGAGTAAATTTATCATCCTTATGAAAAAAATTCTAATCGTTTTTATTGCATTTTTTCTCATCACTCCTATGATGGCACAACAACAGGAAGGAAAAAGCCTGGGCAATTTTGTAAGACTCAGCAAAAAAGACCAGGTTTTTACATTTAAAACCACAGACGGAATTGCACGGGTCAGCCTTTTTAGCCCTACAATTTTTAAAATTTCCCTATGGGGAAAAAACTACCGCGATCTACCTTCTTATGCGGTCATAGCCAAACCTGAAAAGGTAAAATTTACCTTTCGGGAAAACAAAGATGAATTTATTCTTAAAACGGATTCTTTGGAGTTGCAGATTACCAAATCGCCACTCAGATTCACTTTTAAAACCCCGGACGGAAAAGTTATCAATCAGGATGATAATCTGGGAGCTTATTGGTTAAAAGGGCAACTTTACAGCTTTAAAAAACTTTTCCCGGATGAAAAATTCATTGGGCTTGGGGAGAAAACCGGCAATTTAAATCGCAGGGGTTCCGCATATACCAATTGGAACACAGACAACCCGCATTATGAAAACTGGAGTGATCCGCTTTATTCGACCATTCCTTTTTATATGGGAATACATAATGGCCTGAACTATGGGATCTTTGTAGATAACACAACGAAAAGCGTTTTTAATTTCGGAGCAGGGAACAATCGCTTTTCTTATTTCTCAGTTGACGATGGACAGGTGGATTATTATTTCATTTACCGACAAAACATAGCAGGGATCATAAAAGATTACACACATCTTACCGGCCGGATCAAAATGCCGCCGATTTGGGCACTGGGATTTCAGCAATGCCGGTGGAGTTATACTCCTGATAAAGAAGTAATGGAAATTGCTACCACTTTTCGCGATAAAAACATTCCGCTGGATGTTATTTATCTAGACATTGGATACATGAATGCTTACAAACTTTTCACATGGAATCCGAAAACATTTCCCCATCCGGCAAAATTGATTGGAAATCTAAAGAAGATGGGAATCCATACCGTTGTAATTATTGACCCCGGTGTGAAAGTGGAAAAAGGTTATAAAGTTTATGAAGAAGGTCTCAAGAATAACTATTTCATCAAATATCCTGATGGAACTAACTATACGGCACAGGTATGGCCCGGCTGGTGCAACTTCCCCGATTTTACCAATCCTACAGTAAGAACCTGGTGGGGAACAGAGTTTAAAGCGCTGGTTGACAAGGGTGTTTCAGGATTCTGGAACGACATGAACGAAATTGCTGTCTGGGGAAAAAATGTACCACCCATTATTCAAATGAGCTGGGAAGGGAAACACGTTTCTTACCTTACCGGGAAAAATGTTTACGGAATGCAAATGGCTCGTGCCACTTATGAAGGTACCCGCAAACTATTGGGGAACCAGCGTCCTTTGGTATTAACCCGTGCCGGATATGCAGGCCTTCAGCGCTACACCGCTATCTGGACCGGTGATAACCATGCCACTGATGATCACATGCTTCTCGGGGTCAGACTGATCAATAGTTTCGGATTGTCAGGAGTTGCCTTTTCAGGCGATGATGTAGGTGGTTTCGGTGGAGATGCCACACCTGATCTTTATGCTCGTTGGATGAGCATCGGTGCATTTTGTCCATTTTACAGGGCACACTCAGCTATAAACACCCGTAGGTCTGAACCATGGTCTTATGGTGAATCAACAAGAGTTATTGCTACCCGTTTTATCGACTTGAGATACCATCTGCTTCCTTACATTTATTCAGCTTTTTATGAGGCCTCCCAGACAGGAATGCCGGTTCAAAGAAGCCTGAGCATTGATTACACAAAAGACACCACTGTTTATAATCCTAAATTTGACAACCAGTATTTGTTTGGCCCTTCGCTGTTGGTCGTTCCTGCAAAAAGCACACAAGATGCCGTTAAAGCTTATCTCCCGAAAGGGGAATGGTATTCGTTTTACACAGATCAGAAATTCGATGGTAACACACAATTTTTTATGCCAAGCCCGCTTAACAGACTGCCGGTTTTTGTAAAAGCCGGTGCAATTATCCCGGTTCAGAAATTGATCCAAAACACAGGCGAGAATCCCGGAGACACACTTGAAATTCACATCTACGCAAATAACGGGAATAGTCATTATGTTTATTATGAAGATGACGGAACATCCTTCAACTATGAAAAAGGCGTATTTTTCAAACGGGAAATCACTTACGAAGGTAACAACCGGAAGATTATTCTCAGCGCACCTGAGGGAACTTTTCCATCAAAATTCAAAGTATTGCGTTTTGTTTTGCACGGATTTGGAAATTCCGTTAAGAAGGTTTTTGTAAATGGAACCGGCGAAACTCCCAAGACAAATTCAAAATCTTTATATTTAGCGAATTATCAGAATTCTGATGGTGGAGTTTTATCTTTCACTTGTCGAAACAGTAATCAAAAGACAGTCCTTAGCTGGTAAAAAATCAGATGTCATGAAAAATAAAAAAATTTCAATATTCTCACCGGCTTTAATGGCATTGCTTTTCGCAGCTTTTGCCATAAACGCACAAACTGTAAACAATCAAAAGAATAAGATGAGCGACCCCCTAATAACGATGGTAAAACATCCCGCCTGGAGCATCAAGGCAAACATCTATGAAGTCAATATTCGTCAATATACTCCTGAAGGTACTTTTAAATCTTTCGAGACCCATTTACCGAGATTAGAAAAAATGGGTGTAAAAATTTTATGGCTGATGCCGGTTTTTCCCATTGGGGAAAAGAACCGGAAAGGCGGCCCGGGAAGTCTTGGCAGTTATTATTCCGTAAAGAATTATGAAGAAGTAAACCCGCATTTTGGTACACTGCAAGATTTGAAAGAATTGGTCAGTGATGCGCACAAAAGGGGCATGCATGTTATACTTGATTGGGTTGCCAACCATACTGCATGGGACAATGCCTGGGCAACCGAACATCCCGACTGGTATAAACACAACGACAAAGGAGAACTTATTTCGCCTTTTAACTGGACCGACGTGATCCAATTAAATTATAAAAATCAGCAGCTTCGGACAGCCATGATTCACGCCATGAAATACTGGGTAAAAAATGCAGATGTAGATGGTTTTCGCTGCGACGTTGCAGGAATGGTTCCCGTTGATTTTTGGAACGAAGCCCGCAAGGAACTGGAACAAATCAAGCCCATTTTCATGCTTGCTGAGGATGAGGACAATACAGCACTCATGAAACATGCATTCGACATGAATTATGCCTGGAAAATGTTGAAACTTGACAATACAATTGCCCAGGGGAAACAGCATGCTTCTGATCTTTGGGGTTACATGAAATGGGAAAACGAAACTTACGGTCCAAATGTTTACCGGATGTATTTTACCAGCAATCACGATGAGAACACCTGGAGCGGAACTGCTTTTGAACGTCTGGGTAAAGCCTTTAAAGCTATTACCGTGCTGGATTACACTATTCCCGGGTTCCCATTGATTTACGGAGGAGAAGAAGCTGGGAGCAACAAACGGCTTCGCTTTTTCAAAAAAGATACCATTAACTGGGATCAGATGCCTTACGAAGAATTTTACAATACACTGAATAAGTTTAAAGAAGAAAATCACGCGTTGTGGAATGGCTCGGAAGGCGGAAAACTGATTCCACTTTCAAAAGGAATCAGCCAATCTGTATTTGCATTTTATCGGGAAAAAGATGACAATCAGGTGGTTGTGATCCTGAACCTGAGCCCGGCTCCACAAGAGTTCAAGGTGGAAAACGAAGCCATTCACGGTGCCTATAATGAACTTTTTGCAGATAAAAAGATACGCATACACACCGATTGGATCTTTAAATTAGAGCCATGGCATTATGTGGTATTGTATAAATAGCCAAATCAAAAGAAGCTGATCATTTAATATATATTTATATTTCAATAAGTTAATAAATTCCTTATTTTTAGGGAAAATTTGGAAAAGACTATTTTGCTCAATTTTCAGAAAATATAAATATCTCTGTTTACATTTCAAAAATTTGCATTATTTTCGTTTTCTAAAGATGCTATGAAAAAACAAGTTACCATAAAAGACATTGCCGAGAAACTGGGACTTTCTGTTTCCACAGTTTCCAGGGCACTTAAGGATCATCCCGATATCAGTCTTAAGACAAGGGAAGCAGTAAAACAACTGGCTAAGTTACTGGGTTATAAGCCTAATTTGATTGCTTTAAATCTAAAAAACAGCAAAACAAATACCATTGGGCTTCTGATTCCGGAAACGCAGCATTATTTCTTCTCTACCATCATCAATGGGATTGAAGAAGTTGCTTACGAAAACAATTACAACGTGATGGTTTTCCAGTCCAACGAATCTTACTTGCGCGAAGTGTTGAATACACAGGCGTTGCTTTCCAACCGGGTTGATGGGATTCTTGCATCTTTTTCCAAGGAAACCCGGGACTTTGCACATTTTCAACAAATCATTGAAAATGAAATCCCATTGGTTTTTTATGATCGAATCGTAAAAGGTATGCATGCCGATACGGTTTCTGTTGATGATTATACAGGCGCTTACCAGGCTGTTTGCCACCTGATAGAACGTGGATGCAAACGAGTAGCCATTTATTCAGCACCTCAGCACTTGCTCATTGGGCAGAACCGCATGAAAGGCTATAAAGATGCCCTTGAAAAATATGGAATGCCTTTTACAAATAATCTGGTTTACCCTTGCGATACCTATCAGGACTCTATAAAAATTTCCAGAAGCGTACTGAAGAAAAAAGACCGTCCTGACGGAATTTTTACGGTCAATGATATGACAGCATTAGGAGCAATGAAAGTTGCCCGGCAGCTTAAGATCAACATTCCTGTGGATTTAAAAGTCGTAGGTTTCGAAAATAGCCTGAGTGCTTCGATCTGTGATCCGGAGCTTTCAACAGTTGACCAGTTTGGATTTGCAATGGGTAAAAATGCCACAAGGATTTTGCTTAAACGCATCCAGCAAGATGTGTATGACTATGAACCGGAGCACGTGGTTATCAAAACCAAATTCATCGAAAGAGGGACCAGCTAAACCTTATTTGGTTTTTATTCAGTAATAACTTCAACATCCTTTCTCAGAAACTCTAATTTTCCTGCTAATTTGGGTAAGAGATTCTATGGTATTTATCAAAACATAGTGAATCTCAGATTAATAAATCTATAATTGCAAACGTTTTAAATAGGTAAAGTCAGTTCAATCATGATGAACCCGAAGTTATTATTGTTGATCTATAAAGGAAAAACGTAAAATTTGGATTATTTATACCGATCTTTGATTTGAATTCTTGAGGGAAACTTTAAGAATTCGGTCGCTCGCAAGCCAACGATCAATTTCTTTAACGGTTTGTAGAGAGATAAGCTGTAATTGTCCATTCAAAAAGCTCTGAATCCTTCAGGGCTTTTTGTTTTTTTCCCAATCACATCACCATAAAAACAAAAAATCCGGAAACCTTGCAATTTCCGGATTCAAAATATAGTTTTCTACAGACTTACTGAATCATCAGTTTTTTAACCTGACGTTGATTTTCTGTGTTCACAACAACAAAATAAAGTCCCTGACCAATGCCACTGACATCAAAATCCATAGTGTTTACTCCCTGATTAAATCTTCCTTTGTAAAAAGTTTTTATTCTTCTTCCTGTCAGATCGTACAACGAAATCAGTCCATTGGACACAGACTGCATATTCATCTTTAATTCTATATTGCTGGAAGCCGGATTTGGGTACATATTGAATACCGGCAAACCACTGTTGATGGTATGTTCCTGAGTGGCTAATATGAAATCGGGAGGAGTCAGCCTTTTGGTTGTGTAAATGTGATATTCACCCGGTTGCAGCGTAATGGCAGCATTGACATCTGATACGTTTATAGAATCGCCTGAGAAATAGTCATACCAGGTTCCCGTCTTCTGGAACACCGGTGTAATATTTCCTGCCGTAACATCAAAATTGCCTATAATATCTACATCCATAGAAGTATTACTTAATTGGATACTTTTTAACAAGCTGCCGGCACCCACTTTTAAAGTAAAATTAGAAGTCTGGAATACAGGCTGTGTTTCTTTTAAGTGAATTAAAGCCGACCAAACTCCGTAAAGATGTTTTCTATTGGCGTCGCTATAATAATCCCATTTTATTGGTTTGATATCCGTACGGCAATTATTGTTGATACTCCCATCAGAGCAAGTATTGATTGAATAATCGTATCCTAGTTCTCCAAACATCCAGATCATTTTAGGCCCCGGAACAGTGAAGAAAAAGGCTCCTGCTTCTTCCATACGCTTTAGTGCTGTCGGGATATCCTTCACATTATAGCTTCCGGATGAAGCGCCATATGTCTCATTTTTATACATTAATCGCTCCTCATCATGGCTTTCCATATATCCTACCAGACCTGCCGGATTGGTAAATCCGACTTGTTTGTAAGATATTCCGGAGAAATCGGAAGAAGGGTTGGTAGCATAACCCATCGTAGCTTGATTATATTGGGAATTCTCATTTCCCCAAACCGACATTCCGTAACTTGTCAGCACCTTCTCCTCTGAATTGGCAGTAAATAGTTCCAAAATATCATAAGCTTTGGGATGGAAAGCCTTAATGTGATCATAAATATGTTCCAGATGGTTGATCCGGGACTGGTCATAAGGCGTTCCCTCACCGGATGTATTGGTAAATCCTTTGGCAAAATCAAACCTAAAACCATCTACTTTATACTCCGTTAGCCAATAATTGCAAACGCTGTCAACGAAATTAACAGTTTGCTGACTGTCGTAATTAAAATCGTTTCCCCAGCTGTAAGCTGGATTGGGAGAAGTTTTATTAAACCAAGGATTATTTGCTGCTGGCCGATTATTTACCGGATCCCAATACATCTCAGCAAGGGCACAGGTGTTGTAAGCATGATTCATTACAACATCCATTATTACTGCAATTCCATTGGCATGGCAGGAATCAATAAATGCTTTGTAAGTATTTTTAGGACCGTAATATTTGTCCACAGCAAAATAATAGTTGGGATTATAACCCCAACTGATATTTCCCTCAAATTCATTCACAGGCATCAGTTCAATGGCATTTATGCCCAGCTTCTTCAAATATCCCAACGTATCTATGATATCGTTAAAAGTATGGCCGCTGGTAAAGTCGCTTACCCAAAGTTCATAAATAACAAGATTTTTCTCATTAGGCGGATCAAAATTCGTCACTTTCCAGGGATAAGCAGTTTGCCCGGTTTCCAATACCGTGGCAATACCGGATGTTTTTCCTGATGGGTAAGAAATTAGGTTTGGATAGGTTGTATCGCTGATATACTTATCATTCCAGGGATCGCTAACCTGGTCGGCATAAGGGTCACCAACCCTGATAGAATCATCGATGAAGTACTGAAAGACGTATTGCTTTTTTGGAACCAGATGATTGATGGTTAACCAATAGCGATTATTGTCCGGGGTTTCATTCATCTGATATTGACTGTCAACTTCCCAATTATTAAAATCACCAAGGACAAAGACGTGATTTTTGTGCGGTGCATAAAGGCAAAGTGTCACAGTGCTATCATTGATATAATTGATCCCGTCTTTTATTCCTGAAGGTAATGCCGATACATTATTCGCACCAAGTACATAGTAATAGGCAGAATCGTAAACTTTTTTGGAAGCGCTGTCAGCCCTGACCACAATCATGTGTTTTCCATTGGCATCTGCAATAATATCCTTTGTAAAAGTACTTCCGGTATCGGCAACAATGGTCTTATTATCAATCATTAAGAACGTAGAATCGGCGCTGGTGCTATTCCATGCAATATGCACAGTATTATTCAATTTAACAATATCCGGGCTTATAAAAGTAGGCGTACTGATTTTCACTTGAAGTCCTGGAGAGTACACTTCGTAAAAGATGTCTTTTCCTCCCACATCTCTTCCCGAAACAGTTCCGGTTGAATTACGAAATACAAAATCCAGGCTGTCGATTATTACGTCTGATGGCACTCCATAAAAGTCGCGAATAGATGGTTTTATTTTGAGTTGCCATAGATCCGTTCCAACTTTGGTCAATTTGCATTCAGCGGGATTATCCAACCAGGCCGAATTTTTAATATACTTCCAATTCAAATATTTACCGCTAGAATCGACGCTCAGTCCAGTGTATGCATAAACGTCTGTTCCTGTATACCCTTTCATACCCTTGTTCCCTTGGTCGGCATGAAAAGTAATGGTAACAGAATCATTGGCTGTTGGAAAAGCCGGTTCGCAAGTAACCACTTGGGCCCGCAAAGTAAGTCCTGCCAATCCAAATAAAACAAAAAGAGTAAATTTTTTTATCATCCTCAGTAGATTAGTCAAAATATGTGTTCCAAATATGATCAATAATGAACTACCCCCGCCGCAGAGCAACGGGGTATCAAAAGGAGATTATTAATCGCCCCAAGGGGCGGGGAATTAATCCCT